>JACCYU010000114.1 GCA_013696315.1 Gammaproteobacteria bacterium
CCGGCGAACTCGCGGCGCGCGGTGTCGCAACCGATTGGGAAGCGCTGCGCTCTGTGATCGCGCCTGATGCTATGGGACGGCTCAAACAAACCGAGAAAAGCGATCATGATCGATCTGTGGTTGCGCTGGAAGGACCATTGAACGGCGAAACCGTCCAAGTAAGCTGGCTGCCGCGCAAGCACATTCCGGCCCTAATCAGGCGTACAAGCCCGAACGGGATTTTTACCATGCGCCTGATGCAAGCGCATGCGCCGCCGCCTCGTGACTGGTTGCCTTCTTCGCGTTGGCCGGTCGATAACTTCCGCAATGTCGACGCGGCGGACCTCGGCGACCTGGAACACGATCCCGCGATCCAGCGGCTGCTACACGCGGAATCCGTCGGCGGCGCGCACGCGCACCCTCAGTAACAGCGGCCTTTGCCGTCAGCGCGGCGATCGGGATCGATGCATAGCCGGCGTCGACGCCAGCCCCAGGCTGTGCCGGTCCAGAGAGACGGCCTTGACCAGGGCGAACACCGCCGCCCCCGGTGCGAGCTTGAGTTCGTGCGCGGCGCGGCGCGTGATGCGCGCCAGCAGAGGCGCGCCGCCGGCATCGAGCCGGAGTTCGGCGAACGGTCCTGACTCGGGACTGATCTCGGCAACGCGCGCGGGGAACACGTTCTGAATGCTCAGGTCTTTCGGCCGATGCAGGCTGATGGCCACATCGCGTGCGCGCACGTGCACCCGCACCCTGGCGCCGGGCGGCATCGCCACCCGCGGCGTCGTCAGCTCGCCGCCGCCGAAGCCCAGGCGCGTTAACTCGAAGGCTTCGTCGTGCGATAGCACCCGCGCCTCGATGATCGCGCCCGCCGCATAGCGGCCGGTCAACGGTAGCAGATCGAGCCGGCTGGTGACGTCGGGCAATGAACCCGAGGCCGCAACTCGGCCGTCTGACATGACCACCAGACAATGCGCCAGCCGTGTGACCTCCTCGATCGAGTGGCTCACGTACACGATTGGCACTCGCATGCTTTCGTTCAGGCGTTCGATGTAGCGCAGAATATCGCTCTTGCGCACCGCGTCGAGCGAGGCCAGCGGCTCGTCCATCAGCAGCAGCTTCGGGCTCGCCAGCAACGCGCGGCCGATCGCCACCCGCTGCTTTTCGCCCCCCGACAGCAGTCCCGGCAGGCGCTCCAGCAGCGGTGCGATGTCCAGCAGCGCGATGACCTGTTCAGGCTCGATATAGCGGGCCGCGGGCTTGGTAAACCAGCGCCCGTACAGCAGATTCTGGCGTACGGTGAGATGCGGGAACAGGCGCGATTCCTGAAATATATAGCCGACGCCGCGTTTATGCGCCGGCACGTGCACACGCCTTCTGCTGTCGAACAGCACCTGCCCGTCGATGACGATGCGCCCGCGCGCTGGTCTCAAGAGGCCGCCTATCATGTTGACCAGCGAGGTCTTGCCCGCGCCCGAGCGGCCGAACAGCGCGGTGACCGGCGCGTCGCTGGTAAACTTCGCGGCCAGCTCGAAACGCCCGAGCCGGCACTCGACGTCGATCTCAAGCATCGACGCCCCGCAGGCGGCCGTTGATGCGCCGTGCGAGCAGTTCTGAGGCGATCAACGCGCCCATGGAGAGCGCGATGGACAGCGCCACCAGCCGCAGCGTCGCGTCCTCGCGGCCCGGCATCTGCGTGAGTGTGTAGATCGCGATCGGCAGGGTGCGGGTTTCGCCGGGAATGTTCGAGACGAACGTAATGGTCGCGCCGAACTCGCCTAAGCTGCGCGCGAAGCCCAGAATCGCGCCGGCCAGCACGCCAGGCAGCGTCAGCGGCAAAGTAATGGTCAGAAATATCCAGATTCGGTTCGCGCCCAGGGTGCTGGCCGCGGCTTCCAGACCCCGGTCGATTGCTTCCAGCGACAGACGAATGGCGCGCACCACCAGCGGGAAACTCATGATGGCCGCGGCGATCGCAGCACCCGTCCAGCGAAACGCCACGACGATGCCGAAGGTCTGGTCAAGCCAGGCGCCGATCGGGCCCTGTGTGCCCAGCAACAGCAATAAAACGTAGCCCACCACCACCGGCGGCAGCACCAGCGGCAGATGCACGACACTGTCGAGCAGTGTCTTGCCGTGGAAGTCGCGGCGCGCCAGCAGGGTGGCGACCGCCAGCGCGGGCGGCAGGCTTAGCGCCGTGCTGACCAGACTCACACGCAGGCTGAGCAGCAGCGCGTCGGTCTCGGCCGCGCTCAGCGCCGGCATGATTCAGAAAGGTGTTATAAAACTATAGCGCCTGAAGATATCGCTTGCCTCGCGCGACAGCATGTACGCGTAGAACGCTCGCGCGCCCGGGCTGTCGCTGGCCGTGGTGATGGCTAACGGGTACTGGATTGGCGCGTGGCTGGTCTTCGGAAACGTGCCGATGATCTTCACGTTCTGTTCGGCCCGCGCGTCGGTGAGATAAACCACGCCGAGCGGCGCCTCGCCGGAGGCGACCAGCGCCAGCGCGGCGCGCACGTCGGGCGCTCTCGCGACTTTGCCTTTGACCCGCGACCACACTTTTAGAAACTTCAGCGCCTGTTTGCCGTAAATCCCGGCCGGCACATGCGCCGGGTCGCCCATCGCAAGGGGACCCTCGCCGAGCATTTCATCTATCGGCAAGCCTGCCGCCATTTCGACAGGTTCGAGTGCGCTGTCCGCCGGCGCGATCAGCACCAGCCGGTTCGATACGAGATCGGCGCGGGTAGCGGCGCGTATCAGCTCGCGCTCTTCGAGATAATCCATCCAGAGGACATCGGCCGAGGCATAGATATCCGCTGGTGCGCCGCTCTCGATTTGACGCGCCAGAGTGGAGCTTGAGGTAAACGACATAACGATGCGATCGTCGCCCTGTTTTTCATAGCGCCGGGCGACCGCGCCCAGCGCATCGGTGAGACTGGAGGCGGCGAACACCAGTACATCGTCCGCCAGCACATTGCTCGCGTGTGTAGCGCCAAGCAAGGCCATCGCGCCGGCCAGCATTACGGCGGCAAATCTCCGCATTGTATGCTCCTGGTTGTATGTCAATGGCGCCGGTTCACGCCAGCAAAAATTCCATTAGCGCCTTCTGCGCGTGCAGCCGGTTCTCGGCCTCATCCCACACCACGCTTTGCGGACCCTCCAGCACGGTTTCAGCGACTTCCTCTCCGCGGTGCGCGGGCAGACAGTGCATGAACAGGGCATCCTCACGCGCGCCGGCCATGACCTCGGCCGTGACCTGATAATCGGCGAAAGCGAGCGCGCGTTTGGACTGCTCCTCTTCCTGGCCCATGCTGGCCCACACATCGGTGACTACCAGGTCGGCGCCGTCGGCGGCGGCGCGCGCGTCGCGGATGATCTCGACCCGCGCGCCCGCGGCGGCCAGGGTGTCCGCGTCAGGATCGAATTCCCGCGGGCACGCGATGCGCAGGGTGAAGTCGAATTGGCGCGCGGCGTTGATGTACGAGTTGCACATGTTGTTGCCGTCGCCGATCCAGGCGACCGTGCGCCCGCGGATGTCGCCGCGATGCTCGAACCAGGTCTGCATGTCTGCCAGCAACTGGCACGGATGATATCGATCGGTCAGTCCGTTGATGACGGGCACCCGCGAATACGCCGCGAACTCCTCGACCTTCTCGTGTTGATAAGTGCGGATCAGAATGACGTCCACCATGCGCGACAGTACGCGCGCGGAATCCTTGATCGGCTCGCCGCGGCCGAGCTGCGTGTCGCGCGGCGACAGAAACAGCGCGTGGCCGCCGAAATGCGCCATGCCGACCTCGAACGAGACGCGCGTGCGCGTTGAGGATTTCTCGAACACCATGCCTAAGGTCTTGTTCTTCAGTGGCTCGAAGATTTCGCCGCGCCGCTGGATTTCCTTGAGCGCCGTCGCGCGCCTTACCATCGCGCGCAATTCTTCACTGGTGCAGTCCAGCAACCTCAGAAAATGCCTTACCTTGCCGGCTTCGCTGTTGGGTTCGTTCATGTATGGGCGTTCACGTATGGCCGTTCACGCGCTGGTCGTTTGAAAATCTTGTATCAGGCGCGCCAGTGTGCCGGCGATGAAGTCGATTTCGCCGCGCTCGATGATCAGCGGTGGCAGCAACCGAATGACGTTGCCGGCCGTGACGTTGATCACCAGGCCCTGCTCTAAAGCTCGGGCCACCAGTACCCGGCAAGGGGAAACCAGTTCAATGCCGACCATCAGTCCCTTTCCGCGAATGTCGATTACGCCTTCCAGCCCATGCGTTCGCTCCCGCAAGCTTGTCAGCAGGTATTCACCCGTCGCTGCGGCCCGCTCGCAAAGCTCGTCCTGTTCGATGGTCTCGATAACCGCCAGCGCGGTGCGGCAGGCCAAGGGGTTGCCGCCGAATGTCGTCCCGTGGGTGCCCGGCGTGAAGGTCGTCGCCGCGGCGCCGCGCGCCAGACAGGCGCCGATGGGCACGCCGTTTCCAAGCGCTTTCGCGATCGTGAGCACATCCGGGCGCGCCTGCTCGTGCTCGTGACAGAACCAGCGGCCGGTGCGGCACATGCCGGTCTGGATTTCATCCAGCATCAATAGCCAGCCGCGAGAGTCGCAGAGACGGCGCAGTGCGGAGAGATAACCCATGTCCGGAACGCGGATGCCGCCTTCGCCCTGGATCGGCTCCACCAGTATCGCCACCACGTCGTCGCGGCCCGCTGCGATCGCTTCGAGCGCGGCTATATCGTCATACGGTGCGCGGATGAAGCCGGGCACCAGCGGCTCGAAGCCTTGCTGCAGGCTCGGATTGCCGGTGGCGGTGAGGGTCGCCAGGGTGCGCCCGTGAAAGCTCCCGTCCATGACAATTATGGCGGGACTTTCGATGCCACGGTTGTGCCCGTACAGGCGCGCGAGCTTGATCGCCGCCTCGTTCGCCTCCGCGCCGGAGTTGCAGAAAAACGCGCTGTGCATGCGGGCGACGCCGCACAGCTTTTCGGCCAACAGCGTCTGCACGTCGATAGTGAACAGATTGGACGTGTGTACCAGGGTGCCCGCCTGCGCGCAGATGGCCTGCGTGACCGCCGGGTGGGCGTGCCCCAGTCCGCACACGGCGATACCGGCCAGCGCGTCCAGATAGCGTTTGCCTTGTGTATCCCAAAGCCACACACCTTCGCCGCGCGCGAAGCATACGGGCTGTCTGGCGTAAGTTGTCATCAGAGCTTCGTTCATCGCGCCGCAGGGGGCTACGTTCGGAAAACAGCAGCACCAGGCTGCCGCGCATTCGCGATTATATCGCCGTACCTCATATTATCCAGCGCGCCGGGCTGACGGGCGTCAGTCGGCGCTTGCGCCCCAGGAATGCATTGAGTCCCGCAATACTCGTAAGACGTGTGCAGAAACACAGTGGCCAGCAACGCGGCAACGATCAGATGCGGCCAGAAATTGCCAGTCAGCCATACCGCTGCGCCGGAAACGATAACGGCCAAATTACCGGTTACGTCGTTGCTGGAGCACAGCCATACCGAGCGCTGTTCACGTCTTCGCCACGATGGCGCTGCAGCAACACCAGACAGAGAAGATTGGCGACCGGGGTCACGGCAGCGACGGCCATGATCGCGAGCCCAGCCGGTTCGGCTGCCCCAGCATCTTTATGACGACCCCGATGATGATGCCGAGGCCGAACGCCAGTTGCACGAGCCCCTTGATGAACGCCGCGCCGGCGCGCCAGCGCAAACTTCGATACGCAACGTACAGGCTGATGACGTAGACGAGCGCGTCGCCCAGGTTGTCGGCGGAATCCGCCAGCAGGGCCGAGGAATCGGCCCACAAACCGGCCGCAAAAACGGCTAAAAACATGCGGGCGTTGATCGCCAGTACGGCTTTGAGTGTGGCCGCGCGTTAACCCCCTCGAAACGTAAAGTTACAGTAAGTCCTGGCTGAGCGTCGCTAAGCTCGAGTTTTGCCTCGTGCAACTGTGCCACGGCGCGCACCAAGCTTAGGCCAAGACCATTGCCTGGAGTAGTTCGGCTGGTTTCAAGGCGCACAAACCGTTCGAGCACCTTCTGGCGCATTTCGATCGGCACTCCCCGTCCATTGTCGGTGACAAGGACTTTTATCGCGCCATCGCTTGTTCTTGCGCCTAAGTGGATGACTCCTCCTCGCGGGGTATATTTAACAGCGTTATCGAGCAGGTTACCGAAGACCTGTGCCAGCAGATGGCGGTTGCCCAGCAAGCTCAAACCCGGCGCGACATCCTGAGTAAATTCCAGCCCTTTGTCTTCCGCGAGCGGTTGATAAAACTCCGCAATCTCGCGTGCGAGCGTGCTCAAATCAATTTGCTCCCAAGCGCTGCGCTCAGCGCCTGATTCGGCTTGAGCGATGCTGAGCAGCGCATTGAAGGTATGGAGCAATGAGTCGATGTCGGCCAAGACCTGTTGAATCGCGCTACGGTACTCGTCAACATCGCGCGGCGCTAACAGGACGACCTCCAGCCTACTGTGTAGACGATTGAGCGGACCGCGCAGGTCGTGCGCCACGTTATCGGTAACCTGACGCATGCCCTCCATTAGCCGCTGGATCTGATCGAGCATGGCGTTAAGGTTCGCCGCCAACTGATCGAACTCGTCGCCGCTCCCGGTAACCGGCATACGCTGCTCCAGATGGCCGGCCATGATCGAGCCACCGGTACGATTAATGGTCTCAATCCGGCGCAAGATGCCTCGGCTCATAACGAGCCCGCTCACCAAAGCTATTACCAGACTTAATCCCATAGCCGCCGCCAGAATTCGAAGCGCGTGCGCGTATAACTCTTCGCGCTCGTGCAGATTGCGCCCGACCAACAGGCGATACCCGCTGGGCAAGGAAATCGCCAGCATTCGTACCCTGGCATTCTCCGCTTGTCCTTCTTCCTGTTCCCATACCGAAACGTCGAGATCCGCCCATCCAAGGTTTTGATCAAGCGCCGCCGGCCATTGCAGGAGGTTGCCTGTTACGGGGGTATGGTCAGAGGTCGCGAGCAGATAGATTTGTTCGGCGTCCTCGAACGCTTGAACTCGTTGCGCGATCGTTTCACGCACGCCCAGAATTCCTAGCTCACGGTACTGCTGACGAAATTCATCGACCTCCGCCGCGACGCTTTGATCAGTCTGCTCGTCCAGGTACCTGATCGTGTTCCAGTACACGAATCCAAGCAGCGCCAGCATGGATACAATAAAGAGCGCCGCGTACAGTAAGGTAAGGCGGAACGCGCTCGTGCGGAGGAGATTAGGAGGATTCACGCAGGCAATATCCCGCGCCACGTATCGTGTGCAGCAGGGCGGTCTTGAAGCCCTTGTCGATTTTCTGGCGGAGACGACTGATATGCACGTCGATCACATTGGTCTGCGGATCAAAGTGATAGTCCCACACGTGCTCCAGGAGCATGGTACGCGTCACCACCTGGGGGCTGTGGCGCATCAGGTATTCCAGCAGACGGAACTCGCGCGGTTGCAGGCCGATGGTCTGGCTCGCGCGCTTGACGGTATGCGCCAGGAGATCGATTTCCAGATCGCTCATGCGGAGCACCGTATCCAGCGTTGCGCCGCTACCACGGCGTAACAAAGCCTCGACTCGCGCCAGCAGCTCGACAAAAGCGTAGGGCTTCACAAGGTAGTCGTCGCCGCCCGCGCGCAACCCCCGGACGCGGTCATCCACCTCGCCCAGCGCGCTCAAGATCAATGCCGGCGTCGTCTTTCCCTGCGCGCGTAAGGCCGCGACGATCGAGAGTCCCTCGCGACCCGGCAACATGCGATCCACGATCAGCGCGTCGTACGGTTCGCTCAAGGCCATGTAAAGCCCCTCGTTGCCGTCGGCGGCGTGATCCACCGCGTAGCCGCTCTCCTTCAACCCCTTGGCCAGATAACCGGCGGCCCGAGCGTCATCTTCAATAATCAGTAAACGCATGGACGAATCATAGAACACGCGCTTTGCGCACAACATTACAGATCGTTAATGAACTGGAAAGGATGCGGTAGAGCGGGAAGGCGCATTCTGCACCCATCGCGCCGAGTGGTTCGGTGCGAAAACAACCATACGGAGAATCATCATGAACCTTAACTTGATTATGTATAGCGCTTTCGCACTGAGTGCGTTGCTGGGATTAGGCAGCATAACCGCGCTTAATGCGGCGCCCCAGTCGGCGACAGCCCTTTCGGAGGAGCCAACTCAGGGCAGCATCCGGGTGAGCAAAGATGAAGACCAAGCCAACCTGGCGAAGCGCGCTGTATTGAGCGCCGCCCAGGCCGAGCAGGCGGTGGCCGGCAAGACACCTGGCAAGGTCATTGAAACCGAGCGCGAAGTCGAGAACCGCTTTCTGGTCTGGGAGGTGAAATCGGTCGCCGATGACGGCACCACCACGGAGCTTTATGTCGATGCCGGTAATGGCGAGATCGTGGCCATGGAGCAGGAGCATGACGACGATGACGACGATGACGACGCGGGCGTCGAAGTTGAAAACGAGCAAGGCAAAAACGAGGATGGGGAGGACGACTAATATTTAAAGCAGGACACTGGGCAGGTTTCGCCTGCCCAGTTTTTAACCAATTTGCTGACGTCCAAGATCACACTAATAGGGAGATATCCATGGCTATCGAAGTTCAGGCGCCCACAACTTTCTGGGATCGCAGGACGAAGCTGTTGCACTTTGGCATGGCGCTTTTTGTAACTCTGGAGTTATTCAACAGTCTTGCCATGCAGGAGCCAGAGCCGGGCAGTCCCATGACTGGGCTGGGCGGGGTTATGTTCGAGATCCACGAGTGGGCGGGCATGGCCGCGCTGGCGATCGTTCTTGTTCACTGGTTCTGGAGCTTGTGGGGGAGCGGGCGAGGCCGGTGTGCGGCATCTGTTTCCATGGGGCTCCGCGGGCCGCGGGCAAATCGGCCGGGAGCTGCGCGACCTGGCGTCGCTGCGACTGGCTACCCGCGTACTTGACTTATTAGTAGTCTCTCAACAGAGGCGCTCTATCGGATGTGCGCGCGGGAGCGCCGACTGGGTGAGAACTCGATGCAGTAGCGGTTCGCTACGATCCTGCGCTTCCGGCATCGCGCCTGTCCCACGATGCGCTTGAGCATCGTCCTGGCTAGCTGCTAGGCTTCATTCAGACTAACGACGGCGGTCATTAAACCCCACAGCCAATTGATCTTGTAGCGCTCCACGTTGCATGACAGTGTCCGACCTCCTTAAGAAGGTCTAGGCACTCGCCTTGCCGATAAACCTTGAGGTGTGCTGGCCTAAATATACGCAAGTACCAATCGCAGGCGCGGCAGGCCAAAAAGTCGCCGCACCAGTCGGTGATGACGAGCCGACCGCCTCGGCGAAGAACCCGCGCCATCTCTGCTAAAGCCGCGCGCAGTTGCCGAATGTAGTGGAACATGTTGCACGACACCACAACGTCAAACGACGCGTCCTCCCAGGGAAGTTGTTGCGCCCAGCCTTGTCGCAAATCAACTGCCGGCGGCAATCTGCGTCGCGCAATCGACAACATTTCGTTAACTGCATCAACGCCAGCAAGCGAGGCATGAGCGTGAGCGCGCGCAAGTTCCGCGAGCAATACGCCGGTGCCGCAACCGACGTCGAGCACCCGATCAGCGGGCCCGACTGAAAGACGTAGCATCGTTTCGCGTGTGGTAGCTTTCACATAAAACGACCACTTCGTGTCGTAGCGCTTCGCGATTTTGGAGTATTCGTCTACAACGGGATCGTGGGTTCGAGGTTGTTTCTTGGTGCCCATGCGAGACCTCTCTTATGCGGCCTAGCCACGTGCCGGACAAGCAAACGCACTGGGCCTACATCGAGGTCTAGCCCGCGTTCTGGAGCGAGATATAACGGCTTCGTTTGCCGGCCGATGCCTAATTACCGATCTCACCGATGTAGGCTCTCTGGCTAGCGGTGACAATAGTGCATGAGGCAATCGCGCGTCCGGACTAGCTCGCCCCTTAAACCAGAGGCAGCTGTGTTTCGGCGAGCCCTCTCATCGGCGAGTGGCTGCGAGTTGGTGAATTATCCGTCTGCACGTCCGGCGACGCTTGTGGTGGCGCAAGCCAGGCAGCAATGATCCCCACCGACGTATTTGGTGACTCCGCAGCATGTAGCGGCAGAATCAAGCTGCTCGCACAGTGTTCTGCGCGACCAGAGCAACATAACTGATTGATCTAAGGTCACTTCAATTGTGAATACTAGCAGTGGCATGGCCGATGCTCTTAGTACAACCAAGTCCGCCGTGCGAGCGCTTGAAATGGTAACAAACAACTGGAGAACGAGATGATTTACAGCCGCGAAATCGCGCCTAACGATGCTGACTGTCGTCGTAGTCGTTGCGGGGCTGCTAACAACGCCGGCGCAAGCCCTGCAGTACAACCAAGGCCGCTACGGCGTAACGCTTGAAGGCTTCGGAAATCTTGCCGGTGGCTATGCCTCAGGCGACGAAGAGATTGATGATGATATTGCCGGCTTTGGTTTTGGCGAGCTCAGGCTCTTGGCGCTGGCGGACACGGGTCACGATCTAGTGATCGGCCCGCGGGTGACTTATCGCGGCTTGGCTGGTGACAACACCGACGACTCCGCGCTCTTCGGCGAACGCAGTCTGATCTTGCTCGGTTCGTGGGGACGTCTGGAGTTCGGCGAGCGGCGCGGATTGCCTGACGTACTCACGGGCTACGCGCCGAACAACTATCAGTTCGTCTCGGCCGAGTACGGGCCAGCCTCGGGTCCGAGTCTGGATCCCGACGGCGGTCTGCAAACGGCGCTCATCGATTCCGCGCTGGCCGCACAGATCGCGCCTTTAAGCGGGCTCGGCATCACGGCCGATTTTTTCTTCGACGAATCACTCAAGGTAATTTACGTTGGACCCAAGACCAAAGGCTTTCTGCCTGGCATCTCCTATGCTCCGCACATCGACGGTGGCGACGGGCGCTTCGACGATCTGATTCAGACTGGCCTTACTTGGGAGCATTACTCGGAGCAGAACATCTTACGGGTGGGCGGAACCTATACCTACGCCGACGGGCAGCAAACAAACAGCGGCGCAACACGCACAGACGACTTGCATTCCTTCAGCCTGGGCGCGAGCGCCACGCTCGATTACGACCTAACGTTAGGCGCGAGCTTTACCTACAACGGCGATACAGGGCTTACTCGTAGCGTCGGGCTGCCGATCTCCGAATCGGCTGCCTACGGCTATGCCGCCAGCGTGAACTACAACAAGGGCCCTTGGACGGTGGGCGGGTTCATCCAAACCGCACGCGCCGAGGGTGCTACGAACCAAGCCGGCGACGACCAGTTGCATGCGCTGCAGGGCGGCGTGTCCTATCGCACCAGTACGAATGTGCGTTACTTCGCGGCCGTGTACCTGTACGAGTTTGATGACGAGGCTGGTAATACCGCCCTCGCCAATCAAGATGGTGTTGCCGCGCTGGTCCGCACCCGACTGAATTTCTAACGTCCGGAAAACCCGGAAGGAGTAGTGCCATGACAAGCGGCAAAAGCAAAGTGATTCTTGCCATTGCATCCGCGATTTCTTCGCTGACGGCAGCGGCGCAAGTTGCTCAACCCATGCACCCGGAGAAGCCTACCTACGAGTATGAGAAGTGCTATGGCGTCGCACGCGCGGGTCAGAACGACTGCTTTACCGCCAGCAACTCGTGCGGAGGGACTGTCTTCGAGGAAGGTCGTAAAGACGCCTGGATCTATGTACCGCAGGGCACCTGCCAAAAGATCATCGATGGTAGTCTCGAGCCGGTTGAAAGTTGAGCCAATGGTCTTGAGCTTTGCTGTACTTTGATCGATTCAGTGACAGACGCAGGACTTACCTGGCATGTCAGCAGCATGCGTGTAACCTTTGGTCAGTTAGAACCGAAGGAGAAGTATAGCGGTGAGTTATTTGGCGGAGGGTCAATACAGCGCTGCGCCGATACGCCTGACCGCGGCTGACACAGCATTGACTCTTTAGTCAGCTACAGGGTTATGTTGCTTAAAACAGAGTTCTCAGATCCGGAATATCGCAGTCATGTTTAAGAAGCTCATCATCGCATTGATGCTCACTGCAGCGCCCTTCGCGCAAGCGAAGGCGGTGCTGGTGTGCGCGATGATGACCAGTCAGCTCGTTGAGGATTGCTGCTGCGACCACGAACGCCGTCGCACTTGTGCAGCGTCCGAAAATGCGGTGCTGAGCCATTGCTGCTGCGTGGTGACGATTGACGCTAGCGAAGAGGCCGCCGTAAATGTCGCCGCCGGGTCAGCGCACAAGAAGCCATTCGAGAACGTTGGCGAGGGCTCGCCTGATCATGCTACCGGTCTGCAGGTAAACGCTCCCGTAGCACACCCCGTTTCGCAGACAACTCTTCTCTTCCAGTCGCATACCGACAACGGCTCGCGACTGTATTTGCTCACGGCACGTCTGCGCCTCTAACCGCCTTGCTGCGAAGCGCGATAGCGCCTGTGCGGCCTATGACGACCCGCGGCATCACCGCCGCAATCCCATTAACGTCATTGTAACGAGGCAAGTCATGAATACACACAACACTGCTAAATTCCGCCGGCTCGGCCGGAATACCCTTTTCGTCGCATCGCTGTTTGCTGCGGTTATGCAGGCGCAAGCTCGGCCTGTACTTCCCCTCTCGTTTGGTCCGCCGGAAACGAGCACCTACGACCAACCCACGGACACGCGCATCTGGCGCTACGTGCCGATCGGACCACGCGGCACTTACAGACCCGTCGTTAGGATCGTCGCCAAGCCATCGGCGCCGCCCCGCGAGGTTGTGCGCTGGGTCGGCCCGCGGGGTACCGTCCCGATCTATCGTGAGGAAGCGCCAGTTCTTTCGCCGCAGCACTGGGCGGGTCCGCGTCACGCCGCTCCGATCGGTCGCAACGGCTCATAGGGAGTAAAGGTATGGGCGGCGGTTCAGGCCGCCGCCCAATACCGAGGAGGGGGAACCTCCGCTTAGGTCAGAGGTTCTGCGGAACCGGCGCGTGCAAGCATTCTTCGCGACGACGTTTATCGGAAAGAAGGCGACTCGGCGTACACGGACCTTCACTATCATCGTAAACATCACAACGTTCATTGCTAAGCTTTAAGGGCCGCACCCTGCTGTTGCGCGAGTGGATCCAGATTATCCGGATGCACCATCCGCTAACCGGCAGCATCTGAGCAGAAAATGCTAAATCCCCGCATACCATTCATAGCCCTGATCTTCCCAATAACCGCCCTTGCCGCCCGCGATATGGTCGAGCGAATCTACCAGCTCGATCCGCATCACGTACTTGGCCATCTTGTAGCCTAGCTGGCG
>JACCYU010000115.1 GCA_013696315.1 Gammaproteobacteria bacterium
GGAGTTTGCGCGCGATGCGCGCGCTTTATACCATACCCGGCTATCGGCAACAATGAATCGGCGGCATAATATGGTGGATCAAGCCTGCGTCCGCGCGCCGCGCGGCTCCCGAATCCCAGCCATGTCACCCATTCTCAAGACACCCGAAGAGATCGGTAAAATGCGCGTCGCTTGCCGTCTGGCGACGGAGGTATTGTTGATGATCGGCCAGCATATCAGACTGGGCGTGACCACCAACGAACTGGATGAGCGGTGTCACGACTTCATCGTTAACGCGCTGGGCGCGGTGCCGGCGCCACTTAACTATCGCGGCTTTCCGAAATCGATCTGCACCTCGGTCAACCATCAGGTGTGCCACGGCATACCCAGCGGCAAAACGCTCAGGAACGGTGACATTC
Source organism: Gammaproteobacteria bacterium (assembly GCA_013696315.1). Taxonomy (NCBI): domain Bacteria; kingdom Pseudomonadati; phylum Pseudomonadota; class Gammaproteobacteria; species Gammaproteobacteria bacterium. The sequence goes on from JACCYU010000115.1 coordinate 399, forward strand.
TGAATATTGACACCACCATCATCAAGGACGGTTTCCATGGCGACACCAGCCGGATGTTTTACGTCGGCCAGCCCTCAGTGCTCGCCAGACGCCTGATGGACACGACCTACGCCGCCCTGCGCACCGGCATAGCCCGGGTGCGGCCCGGCGCGCGGCTGGGCGACGTTGGCCATGCAATCCAGAGCTATGCAGAACAGCACGGTTGCTCGGTAGTGCGGGAATATTGCGGCCACGGCATCGGGCGCGGATTTCACGAAGATCCGCAGGTGCTGCATTACGGCCAACCGGGCACCGGCGTGGAACTGATACCCGGCATGACGTTCACCATCGAGCCCATGCTCAATGCCGGCAAACGCTTCGTCAAGGTGATGGCCGACGGCTGGACGGTCGTAACCAAGGATCACAGTCTGTCCGCGCAATGGGAACACACCGTGCTGGTTACCGAAGACGGTCACGAGATCCTCACCCTGCGGCCCGAAGAGTCGGCATGAACGCTCCCGACGCCGTGCCTTCCGCCGAGAAGCTCGCCGCTTCGCTAGAGCTGACATTGCGCTGGCCGCAACCGTATTGCGAACCGAGATCCAAAGAAATCGCCGCGTTCAGCAATATTCTCAAGGAATCCGGCAAGGCCTTCCGCGACGCGTTCCATAGCGGCACCGAAATCGCCGCGCTCGTGCAGGGCCGTGCCGCGATTATCGATCATCTGCTGGAGCTGGCATGGCGGCGCTTCAAGCTCACCGATACGCCGGGTGTGGCGCTGGTGGCGGTCGGTGGCTATGGGCGTTGCGAGCTGCATCCTTACTCGGATATCGATCTGATGGTGCTGCTGAATGCACCCCCCGATGCATCGCAGGAAGGACGATTGTCGGAGTTTCTGACCTTTTTGTGGGACATCGGCCTGCCGGTTGGTCACAGCGTGCGCACCCTCGACGAGTCCGTTCGCGCTGGCGCGGACGATGTTACGGTCGCTACCAACCTGATGGAGTCACGTCTGCTGGCGGGACCGGAATCGCTTTACCGGGAGCTGACCGAACGCATCGCGCCGCCACATATCTGGCCGAGCCGTGAGTTCTTCTCGGCCAAACTGGACGAACAGGATCGCCGCCACCACAAGTTCGGCGACACCGCGTACCGCCTGGAGCCGAACGTGAAGGAGAGTCCCGGCGGCATGCGCGACATCCACACGCTGGGCTGGGTCACCAAACGGCATCTGGGCGCGACCAGTTTGCACGAACTGGTACACCACGGTTTTCTTGGCGAAGACGAATATCAGTCCCTGGCTTCGGGGCAGAGTTTTCTGTGGCGCGTGCGCTACGCACTGCACATGCTGGCGGGCAGGCGCGAGGATCGTCTGTTGTTCGACTATCAACGCACCATCGCGGAACAGTTCGGCTATAAGGACGAGGACAACAATCTCGCGGTCGAGCAGTTCATGCAACGCTATTATCGCACCGTGATGGAATTGCAGCGACTCAACGAGATGCTGCTGCAGTTATACAAAGAGGCGATTCTTTACGCCGGCGAGACCGACGAGCCGCGGCGCATCAACCGTCGCTTTCGCGCGCGCAAGGGCTTTCTGGAGGTCACGAACGAGAACATTTTTCGACGTTATCCGTCGGCGCTACTGGAACTGTTTCTGGTCATGCAGCAACACCCGGAACTCAAGGGTGTGCGCGCCTCGACCATCCGGCTGGTGCGCGACCATGGCTATCTGATCGACCAGAAATTCCGCGATAACATCGCCAACCGCAGCCTGTTCATGGAAATCCTGCGCCAGCCCCGCGGCATCACTCGCGAGTTGCGGCGCATGAACCGCTACGGCGTGCTGGCGGCCTACTGGCCCAGCTTCGCGAGAGTGGCGGGCCGCATGCAATACGATCTGTTTCACACCTACACGGTAGACGAACACACCCTGGTGGTGCTGCGCAATGTGCGGCGTCTGTCGGTGCCTGAGTTCGCGCACGAACTGCCATTCTGCAGCGAGCTGTTCTGGCAGATTCCCAAACCAGAATTGTTGTATCTGGCCGCGCTGTTCCACGATATCGGCAAAGGCCGCGGCGGCGACCACTCGGACATCGGCGCGCGCGAGGCGGAGGTATTCTGTCTACGGCATGGACTGAGCGAGTACGACGCGCGCCTCGTCGCATGGCTGGTGCGACACCATTTATCGATGTCGCTCACCGCGCAGCGCCGCGACATCAGCGATCCCGCGATCATCAATTCGTTCGCCGAGAAGGTCGGCAACCTGGCGCGCCTCAATTATCTTTATCTGCTCACCGTCTCGGATATCCGCGCCACCAATCCGAGCTTATGGAATTCCTGGAAAGGCGCGTTGCTGATGGAGTTATATGTGGCAGCCAGAAGAGTGCTGCAGCGCGGGCTGGACAATCCACTGGCGCGCGAGGAGTTGATCGGCGAGGTCAAAGAGGCCAGTCTTCAACTGTTGCGGGCGCGGGGTCTTGATCTCGACGCCTGCCGCGGATTGTGGCGCGAATTCGACGAGCAGTATTTTCTGCGGCACTCCGACGACGAGATTGCGTGGCACACGCAGGCCATCGTGCAGTCGGACCTCAGGCAACGCCCCCTGGTTCTGGTCCGGCAGTTGACCGCGCGCGGCAGTACCGAGATCTTCATATACGCGCAAAGCCATCCCCAGTTATTCGCGTACATTACCTCGGCGCTGGCACGGCTGGGCCTCAACGTGTTGGACGCGCGCATCACCACCACCAGCGCGGGTTATACGCTGGACACCTTTATGGTGCTGGACGACGCCGGCAAGCCGATCGCGGAGCAATTCCGCATCGATGAAATCTCGGCCACCCTGGCCAATCTGTTGCAGGAACCAGAGCACGAGCCGCTTGAAACCTCGTGGCGCGTATCGCGCAAACTGCGGCATTTCGATGTGCCGACGCGGATCGCGTTCGACACTACCGCCAACCGCCGTTATACGGTACTGGAGCTGATCACGGCGGATCGCCCCGGGCTTTTGTCCAGCATCGGCAAGGCGTTCACCGACAGCGACGTGCTCGTGCACAATGCGCGCATCACCACCATCGGCGAGCAGGCTGAGGACACGTTCATCGTCACCGACCTGAAGAATCAGCGGATCACCGACGACTGGCACTTGGCGTTGATCCGCGCCCGGCTGCTCACACGTCTGGGAAAACCGGCCGTGCGAGAGGTTATGCCGCAACCAGACGATGAGACATTAATGCGCCAGATCGCGGGCGGCGGGCCCGCCAACGACGAGTCCGGATCGCATTCCTGATCGCGCCCTGTGGCCGCGCAACAGGTGACAGGTCAAAGCGTAGTCCACAGTCATTCCTGCGGATAAAGGTAACGGCGCGGGCCGCGACCCAGTGAACTGAAGACTATCAACAAGAACGATGAATCCCGGTTTAAAGCAGCTACAGTCCTACCCGTTCGAGAAGCTCGCCGCGCTGCTGAAAGACGTGGGGCCGGCGGACGGCTTAGAGCCGATTGCTCTGTCCGTCGGCGAGCCGAGACACGGCACACCTGCCGTGATTCGCGAAACGCTTGTCAAGCACCTCCACGGGCTGGCGAATTATCCCCTGATCCGCGGCGAGCGCAGTCTGCGTGAGGCGATTGTTCATTGGTTGTGCCGGCGGTTTGAAGTGCCGGTAAATACTATTGACGCTGAGGCCAACGTGCTGCCGGTGAACGGAACGCGCGAGGCGCTGTTCGCAATCGCGCAATGTGTGGCGGATCGGAGCGAAGGTTCACTAGTGCTGATGCCGAACCCGTTCTACCAGATCTATGAGGGCGCGGCGCTGCTGGCCGGCGCGCAACCACATTATCTTAACTGCGATCAGGAAAACGGATTCCTCCCCGATGTCGATTCGATCAGCGAGACCAGCTGGGCGCGCTGTCAGTTGCTGTATCTGTGCAGTCCGGGCAATCCGGCCGGCGCGGTCGTCCCCGAATCGCTGCTGCGGCGGCTGATCGAGCTCGCCGAACAACACAATTTCATCATTGCCTGCGATGAGTGTTATGCCGAGATCTACCCGGACGAAGCGCGACCGCCGGCGGGGCTGCTGGGCGCGGCCGCCCGCATGGGCAATACAGGATTCCGCCGCTGTCTGGTGTTTCATAGTTTATCCAAGCGTTCTAACGCGCCGGGCCTGCGCTCCGGTTTCGTGGCCGGCGACGCGCGCCTGATCGCGCAGTTCGCGCGTTACCGCACCTACCACGGCTGCGCAATGCCGCCACCCATACAGGCGGCCAGCGAAGCGGCCTGGGGCGACGAGGCACACGTTATCGACAACCGCCGTCTTTATCGCGAAAAGTTCGACGCCGTCATCGACATACTCGCGCCGGTGCTGGACGTCGCCAAGCCCGCGGGCGGTTTCTATCTTTGGCCGCGGCTGCCCATCGACGACCAGCGTTTCGCGCAAGCGCTATACGCGCAGCAGAACGTCACGGTGCTGCCGGGTAGTTTTCTTTCGCGCGCACATAATGGCCGCAACCCCGGCAGAAATTACATACGCATCGCACTGGTGCCACCGCTGGAAGCCTGCATCGCGGCCGCACGGCGCATGCGTGAATTTATGGAAACGCTTTAACGGAGACCAGGCATGAGCGATTTGCAATCTATTATTGAAGACGCGTTCGAGCGCCGCGCGGAACTCTCGCCGCGCAATGTCGGCACGCCCATCAGGGAGGCCGTGTTCGAGGCCATCGAACAACTCGACCAGGGGCGTCTGCGTGTGGCGGAGAAGAGAAACGGCCATTGGACGGCCAATGAGTGGCTCAAGAAAGCCGTGCTGCTGTCTTTCCGCCTCGAGGACAACCGCTTTATCAGCGGCGGCTTTACCAACTACTTCGATAAGGTGCCGCTAAAATACGCCGCGGTGAACGCCGAGGATTTCCGCGCGGGGGGCGCGCGAGTGGTGCCGCCGGCGACCGTGCGCAAGGGCGCCTACATCGCGCCAAACGTGGTGCTCATGCCTTCGTACGTGAACATCGGCGCTTATGTCGATTCCGGCACCATGGTCGATACCTGGGCCACGGTCGGTTCATGCGCGCAGATCGGCAAAAACGTGCATCTGTCCGGCGGCGTGGGCATCGGCGGCGTGCTGGAACCCTTGCAGGCCGCGCCCACCATCATCGAGGACGACTGCTTCATCGGCGCGCGCTCGGAGGTGGTCGAAGGCGTGATCGTCGAGCAAGGCGCGGTCATTTCCATGGGCGTTTTCATCGGCCAGAGCACACGCATCTACGACCGTGAGCGCGACGAAATCACCTACGGCCGCGTGCCGGCTGGCTCGGTGGTGGTCTCTGGCAATCTGCCCGCCAAAGACGGCAAATACAGCCTCTATTGCGCGGTGATCGTCAAAAAAGTAGACGCGAAGACACGCGGCAAAGTGGGGCTGAATGAGTTATTGCGGAATCTTGACTGAGCAGCTGCACGGAAGGGCGTCAGATGATCCCGCAAAACTTCAAGAACGAACATTTCATTGATGCGATCAATGAGATTAAGAACTCCGGCGTTCCCCAAAGGCGTCAGTCTTATAGATACGAAATTAGTTTTTGAAGGCATCAAGTATTCGCCTAAGTACGTTATCTCCCTGGCGCACAAGCAGCTCACCGGTGAAGAATTATCTTCAGGAAAGTTCATGCGGTAGAGGCAAAGAATTTCTTTGTTCGTAAAGGATTTGCAATTGTAGACAGAAGCGGCCGCAGTGCACGTCAAGGTCCGTAACTGTCACAGGATGTTGCATCGAATGAGCC
>JACCYU010000116.1 GCA_013696315.1 Gammaproteobacteria bacterium
TCCATGCACATGCTGCGTGAACCCTTGATCAAGATAGTGCCATTGTTGTCAGCGCCGGCGCCTAGCGCATCGTGCAAGGCCTCGACTAACGCGGCGTGCGAATCGAAGTGCGCCGCACCCGTGCCGAACGCATCGGCCGCGGCCTGACTTAGTGCGCCCAGCGCGAACAATCGCGCCACGCCCGCGTCGCGCGCCAGTTCGCCCACCATCCGGTGCAGCGCTTCGCCGCTGGCGCCGAGTTCGGCCATATCGCCCAGCACCAACCAGTGCGCGCCCGGCTGCGCAACAAGCACCTCCAGCGCCGCCGCGAACGAGCCGGGATTGGCGTTGTAGCTGTCGTCCAGCAGCCGCGCGCCGTGCATGCCGTCGCGCGGCACCAGACGGCCGCGAACCTGCGTGATCTTTTCTAGGCCCGTCCGGATCGATGCGAGGCTCGCGCCGGCGGCAATCGCCACCGCCGCGGCGGCCAGCGCGTTGCGGACGTTATGTCGGCCAGGCAGCGATAGCCGGATTTTTATGTCGCCCGCGGGTGTGGTCACATGCAAGTCCTGCTCATCGATACTGCGCGCACTCACGTCAGCCTTAGCATCGAGGCCGAACGTCAGACACTTTCGCGCCCCCACCCGCGAACGCCAGTAATCCGCGTACGCATCATCGGCGTTGATCACAGCGGCGCCGTCGTCGCCGAGGCCAGCGAAGATTTCACCCTTGGCTCTGGCCACGCCCTCGATGCTGCCGAAGCCTTCCAGATGCGCGGCGGCGGCGTTAATGACCAGCGCGATATCGGGATCGATGATGGCGGTCAGGACGGCGATCTCGCCCGGATGATTGGCGCCCATCTCCACCACCGCAAAGGCATGGTTCGGGCGCATCGACAGAAGGGTCAGCGGTACGCCAATGTGATTGTTCAAATTTCCGCGGGTCGCCAGCACCTCGCCTTCTTGCTTAAGAATCGCGGCGATCATTTCCTTGACAGTGGTCTTGCCGTTGCTCCCCGTGAGGGCGACGACTGTCGCCTTAGACTGTCGGCGCCAAGCCGCCGAGAGACGCTGCAGGGCGGTGAGCGTGTCATCCACCACGATCCGCGGCAACGAGGTCCGCATTTCACACGCCACCAGCGCGCCGGCGGCCTGCGTCGGGTCCAGTTCCGCCACGAAGTCATGTCCGTCGAAGCGTGGCCCGGCGAGCGCCACGAACAGCTGCCCCGGCTGCAACGCACGGGTATCGGTCGTAACCGATGCGACCGCGGAGTCATCGCCGACCAATCGCCCCTGCGCGAGCCGCGCAATGTCGGAGAGTTGCAGCCAGCTCATGCCGGGGGCTCGCCCAGCACCATCGCGACGGTCTGGCTGTCGCTGAACGGACGCTGCTCAACGCCGATGATCTGCACCTGTTCATGACCCTTGCCGGCGACCAGCACGACGTCGCCTGCGCGCGCGGCTGCTACGGCGCCCGCGATCGCCTCGCTGCGGTCGTGGATCACGCGCACGGCGTCGGGCGCCGCAAAGCCAGTGAGAATATCGGCTGTGATACGCGCTGGCGGCTCGCCGCGCGGGTTGTCGTCCGTGACGATAATTGCGTCGGCATGCCGCTCCGCGACCTGCGCCATCAGCGGTCGCTTGCCCGCATCGCGGTCACCGCCGCAACCGAATACACACCACAAGCGCCCGGCGCAGTGCTCGCGCAGAGCAGTGAGCGCGTGGGTCAGCGCGGCGGGGGTGTGTGCGTAGTCCACCACCACCAGCGGCTGGCCCACAGTGCCGCGGACTTCCATCCGGCCGGGCGCGCCTCGCGTTTGATTAATCCGCGCAAGCGCCCGGGAGAGCGGCATATCCAGCGTGAGCAGCGCTGCCAGCGCGGCCAGCAGGTTGCTGACATTAAAGCGTCCCAGCAGCCGGCTTTCGATCATGCCGGTGCCCTGGGGCGTGCTTACGTTGAACGTCAGTCCGCCGCGCCTGGCCCTGATGCCGGTCGCGCGCACGCTGCGGTCGTCTGGCAGAGGCGATGCGCCGATACCGTAACCCATGGTGTTCACCGAAAGCGGCAGCGCGGCGGCCAGCGCAGCGCCGAACGCGTCATCGGTATTGAGTACCGCGTGGCGTAATCCGGGCATTGAAAACAGCCGCCGCTTGGCGGTCGCGTAGGCGCCGTGGTTCCGGTGGTAATCGAGATGGTCGCGCGTGAGATTGGTGAGGATTGCCATGTCCAGCGCCACCGCGTCAAGACGGTATTGCGCGAGCGCGTGCGAGGAGGCTTCCATAACCGTCGCGGCGGCGCCTTGCGCGCGCTGACACGCCAACTCGGCGTGCAGTCTGAGCGCGTCCGGCGTGGTATGCGCGCCGGGCACGAGATGGCCGTACATGCCATAGCCCAAGGTACCGATGAGGCCACAACCGCGCCACGGAGCATCCAGCGCCTGTGCCAGAAAGTGACTGACTGAAGTCTTGCCGTCGGTGCCGGTCACGGCGATTGCGGTCATGCCGCGTGAGGGATGTCCGAAGAAGCGATCGGCCACCATGCCCAGCCGCCGCGCCAGCTCGTCCACGGCGATCACGGGCACAGACGCCGGCGCCGGCGGCGCGATGCCAGGCGCCGGTTCCCAGACAACGGCGGCGGCGCCTTTGGCTAGCGCTTCATCCAGATACCGCAGGCCATGCGTGCGCGTTCCGGCCAGCGCCACGAACAGGTCGCCAGGCCTGACATCCTGCGCGTGATTGCACAAACCCCGGATCGGCACGTTCTGCGCGGCTGGCACCGTGGCGACTCGATCCAGCAGAGCCACGAGCGGATAGCCGGGCTCTGATCGCTGCTCAGGCATCATTGGGCGTGATCCTCGGTGCCGGCGGTGTATGGGCCTGCAGATGTGGCAGGTCGTCCGGTCGCACGTCAAGCAGCCGCAGCGCGCCCGCCATGATGCGCGAGAACACCGGTGCGGCCACCTGACCACCGAAATAGGCGCCGTCGCCCGGCTCATCGATCACCACCACCGATACTAGCGCCGGCTCGCTGGCCGGCGCCATACCGGCGAAGATCGAAACATAGCGATCCCGCGCATAACCGCTCGCGATGGGCTTGTGCACGGTGCCGGTCTTGCCCGCGATCCGGTACCCTTCGATGCTCGCCATCGGTGCGGTGCCGCCTACGCTGACCACGCCTTCCAGCATGCCGCGCAGACGCCGCGCGGTAGATACACTCATCGCGCGCTTCCGCGCCGTAATCTCGCGCGCGGCCGTGTACGAAATGTAGGGCAGCAGACCGTCGGCTGCGATGGCGGAGTAGGCGCGCGCGATCTGCAGCGGCGTGGTGGCAAGGCCGTAACCGAACGCCAACGTGGCGCGTTCAACATGGCCCCAACCCTGATAACTGCTCAGCGCGCCGGCCGCCTCGCCCGGAAAACCGGACTCGGTCAATGCTCCGAAACCGACGCGCCGATAGCTTTCCCACAAGCTGGCGGGCGCCAGCGACAGCGCGATCTTGGTAGCGCCCACATTGCTGGATTTGCGGATCACGCCGGCCAGGCTCAGTGCGCCGTAATCGTGTTCATCCTGGATCGTGTGTCCACCCACCATATACCAGCCGGGCGATGTCTCGATCATCGTGTCCGTTCCATAACGGCCGCTCTGGATCGCCGCCGCGATCACGAACGGCTTGATCGTGGAACCAGGCTCCAGCACGTCGGTTACCGCCCGATTTCGGGTGCCCTCAGTGCTCAGGTTTTCGCGGTTATTGGGATTGAAAGAAGGCTGGTTGACCATCGCCAGCACCTCTCCGGTGCGCGGATCCAGCACCACAGCGGCGCCTGAGCGAGCGTGGTGCCGCGTCACGGCTGCCTTGAGTTCGCGATAGGCGAGATACTGGATACGACGGTCCAGGCTCAGGCGCAGATCCTTGCCCGGACTGGCGGCGCTGATCCGCTCCACATCTTCGACAATGCGGCCGAGGCGATCCTTGATGACGCGCTTGGCGCCGACTTCGGCGCGCAGCCAGTCGTCGAACGCAAGCTCCAGTCCTTCCTGGCCGGCATCGTCGACGTCCGTGAAGCCGAGCAGCTGCGAGGCGACCTCACCCATGGGGTAATACCGTCGGTATTCGCGCTGCAGATTGATACCGGGGATGACGAGCGCCATTGCACGCGCCGCGATCTCCGGATCGACCCTGCGCTTGATGTAGACAAATTCACGCGTGGCGCGCGCGGCAAGCTCCCGCACGATCTCGGCGGCGTCGATGCCGAGCATGGCGGCGAGCTTCGGCAGCTGTTCCCGCGCGGCCAGCGTCTCGCGCGGATTGGCCCAGATGGAATCGACCGGCGTGCTGATCGCAAGCGGCTCGCCGTGGCGGTCTAAGATCATGCCGCGGTGCGCGGGAATCGGCATCACCCGCAGATGGCGCGCATCGCCTTCGCCCAGCAGGAATTCGCGTTCCTGCAACTGCAAATACAGGGCGCGGCCGAGCAGCAGCACTACGCCAAGCCCCATCACGGCCAGCACCAGACAGCGTCGGCCGTTATAGCCGGGCATTTGCGCGGAGGGCCGGTAGCCGAGCGGATTCATGGCTGCACCGTGACGATTGAATCGAACTCTGGCAACTGCATGCGCAGGCGTTGCGCGGCGATGTTCTCGATCCGGCCGTGCGCCGCCCAGGTGCTCTGTTCGAGCTGCAAACGCCCCCATTGCGCGCTCAATTCATCGCGCTGCGTCTGTAATGCCTGCAGCTCGATGAACAGCTTGCGGTTCTGGTGCTTGCTGTAAACCACGCCCAGTGCGCTGACTAGCACTGCCGCGAACAAAAGGCAGAGCCACGTCGCGCCCCATTTCATGGCATGCGCTCGGCCACGCGCAGAACCGCGCTGCGCGAGCGCGGATTGCGCCTGCATTCTTCCGGCGAGGGCCGGATGACTTTGCCCAGTTTGCGCAGCATGCCCGCCGCCTGGCCGCCGGCGATGGGTAAACCGCGCGGACCTGCCGCGCCGCCGGCATGCTGACGGATGAAGCGCTTGACAATCCGGTCTTCCAGCGAGTGAAAGCTGATCACCGCCAGACGGCCAAAAGCGGCCAGCACGGCGAGGCTGCTTAAAAGTGCCTCGCTCAGCTCGTCCAGTTCGCGATTGATGAAGATGCGGATGGCCTGGAAGCTGCGCGTCGCCGGGTGCTTGTGCCGTTCACGCGTGGGCGAGGCGGCGACGATGAGATCGGCCAACTGCGTGGTCGTTTCGATTGGCGTGACGCGGCGCGCATCAACGATCGCCCGCGCGATGCGGCGGGCAAACCGCTCCTCTCCATACACCTTGAGTACCTCGGCGATTTCGGCCTCGCCCGCCTGCGCCAGCCAGCGTGCGGCGGTGAGTCCCCCGGTTGCGTCCATGCGCATGTCCAGCGGTCCACTCTTGCTAAAGCTGAATCCGCGCTCTGGATCGTTGAGCTGGGGCGAGGACACGCCGAGATCGAGCAGAATGCCGTTCACCTTGCCGGTCAGTCCCAGACGGTCGGTAAGCAGTCGCATCAACGCAAAGGATCCCTGCTCGATGGAAAAGCGCCGATCAGCGTCAAATGTCGTACGCACTGCCTGCACCGCCTGCGGATCCTTGTCCATACCAATGAGGCGGCCCGTATCATCCAGTTGATCGAGTATGGCGGCGCTGTGGCCGCCCCTTCCGCAGGTGCCGTCCAGGTAGACGCCGTCTGGCCTGATCGCGAGTGCGGCAAGCGCCTCTTCGAGAAGTACCGGTTGATGGGTTGATTCGCCGGTCGCGTGCATGCGTGCGAATCAGAGCGGCAACGAGGCCAGAGCTGCGTTGAGTTCTTCGGACTCTCCACCCTTGAGCCAGGCATCGCGCTGCTCAGCCCAGGTGTCTTCGTTCCACAACTCGAATTTTTTGCCCAGACCAACCAGCGCCACGCGCTTCTCGAGCCTGGCAAACTGTCTTAGTGCGGGCGGCAGGCGCATGCGGCCCTGCGCGTCGAGTTCGAGTTCTTCGGAGTTCCCCATGAGATTGCGTAGCAGGCGTCGAACGTGCGGATCCAGGCCCGGCAGCCGGTTTAGTTCAAATTCAACTTCTTCCCAGGCGGGCATAGGGTAGAGGAGCAGGCAGCGATCACGATCAACCGTGATCACCAGGCGACCGCCACAGGACGCCATGAGCTGTTCACGGTATTTGGCCGGCATGGCCATACGGCCTTTGGCATCGAGATTCAGGATGCTAGAGCCACGAAACAAGTTCGTCATCCCCCATTATCAGATCCTAGCATCCCACTTCTCCCCACTTCCTCCCACGCGAAGCCACTATATGTAGCACCACCTTGCACGTCAAGGAAAATCGACTGGGGCAACAGACCAGCGCGCGTATTCCGGGCATGAACGGCAGAGTGAATAAATAGACGCGGAATAACGCCATTGGTCAGCGAAGATAAATAAAGAACGTTGGATACAAACGACACAAAACAGAGGGTTTTACAACAGCTGGTGAATCACTACGCGCTACCAGATACGTCGCGTAACCATCGACGGCAGAAGGGGAGCCGGCCGATAAGCCGGGTTCTGTCGTGGACAGTCATTCATCTGGGATGCGCGTCGCCGCACACCTCTAGCGACCTACCCGGGAGCTGTGCGGGCCGCACGCGGTAACGTGTACCTGCTCCCTATTTGGTCTTGCTCCAGGCGGGGTTTACCCTGCCACCGCTGTTGCCAGCGGCGCGGTGCGCTCTTACCGCACCTTTTCACCCTTACCGCGCGCCATTAAAGACGCGAGGCGGTATCTTTTCTGTGGCACTTTCCGTAGGCTCGCGCCTCCCAGGCGTTACCTGGCGCCTCGCCCTGCGGAGCCCGGACTTTCCTCTGCATTTACCTGCAATACAGCGACTGTCCGGCCGGCTCCCGCGCATATCTTAACATGTGGACACGCCCAGCCCGCCGGCGCGCGGGAATACGTCGCTTGCACGTTGTAACAAAAATCAATCCCACCGATCGTTGCGGACCTGCACCATGCCGTCCTCAACGCGCACCGGAAAAATCGCGACGGGTTCATACGCCGGGGCAGTCAAGGCTTCGCCGGTAGCGATATCGAAGCGCGCCCCGTGACGCGGGCATTCGATCTGGCAGCCGTCGATATCACCACCGGTCAGTACGCCGCCGTCGTGCGTGCAGACATCTTCTATCGCGTAGAACTCTCCGTCGCAGTTGATAACGGCAATTTCGACGTCGTCGATATCGACAATCTCGTAGTCGCCGGGCGCCAACTCCTCGGCGCGCGCCACATCTACCCAATCAGCCATCGCAACACTTGCACCGTCAAAACATATTGAGTTGCAGGCGCGCGGCCTCGGACATGCGGCTCATGTCCCAGGGCGGGTCCCACACCAGCTCCACGGCCGCGTCCGTCACGCCTTCGACTTCCCGCACCGCAGACTCCACGGTGCCCGGAAATGTCTGTGCGACAGGACAACCCGGCGCCGTCAGGGTCATCTTGATGGACACCATGTTGTCCGCATCGATGTCAATCTCGTAAATCAAACCAAGATCGTAGATATTCACCGGGATCTCCGGGTCGTAGACATTGCGCAGCGCGCGTACGACCTCGTCTTCGAGCGCCCCATTGCCGGCCGTTGCGCTGCCCTTCGGTTGCTGGTGGGCGTGTGGTTGCGCCTCATCCATCTGTTCGTCACTCATGTCATTAAACCTCGCATCTATTCGGTCGAGACCCACTCTTCGCCTTCCAGCGCGGCATGCATCGTGTGCCACGACAAGGTCGCGCACTTCACGCGCGACGGATAAGCCTTGACCCCGGCGAGCACCGCGATTTTGCCGAGCGCCTCCAGGTCCGGCTGCTGGTCCTCTCTTGTCACCGCTTCGTGAAAGTCCTTGAAGAGCTGCTCGGCCTCGTCGATCTTCCTGCCTTTGAGCATCTGCGTCATTATCGACGCCGATGACACCGAGATAGCGCACCCTGAACCTTCGAAACTGACATCAATAACAGTATCGTTCTCGTCGACCTTCATGTACACGGTCAGCTTGTCGCCACACAGCGGATTGACGCCGACTGCCATACGATTGGCGTCCTGCATCCAGCGGAAATTGCGCGGATTCCTGTTGTGCTCGGCGATGACTTCCTGATAAAGCGCACGCAGATCAGCCATTACCCCAGCACCTCCCGCACTTTGGCCAGCGATGCGAACAGCGCGTCCACGTCTTCCCGCGTGTTGTAAAGACCGAACGAGGCGCGCGTGGTAGCCGGCACTTTGAAATGATCCATTACCGGCATCGCGCAGTGGTGACCGGCGCGCAGCGCCACCCCTTCGTGATCGACAATGGTGCCGATATCGTGCGGGTGCACGCCGTCCAGGTCGAACGACAGAATGCTCGCCTTCTCCGCGGCCGTGCCTATCAGACGCATCCCCTGTGTATCCGCCGCAATGCCGGTGGCGTAGCGCAGCAGGTCATCCTCATGCACGGCGATATTCTCAAGCCCGAGACTCTCGACGTAATCGATGGCCGCGGCCAGACCGACCGGACCCACGATATTGGGCGTACCCGCCTCGAAGCGCGTGGGCGGTTTCGCGAAGTCCGAGCGCTCGAACGTCACGCGCCGGATCATTTCGCCGCCGCCCTGATAAGGCGGCATCGCATCCAGCAAAGCGTAACGTCCGTACAGCACGCCTACGCCGGACGGGCCATAAAGCTTGTGGCTGGAAAACGCATAAAAGTCGCAGCCGAGATCCTGCACGTCCACGCGCATATGTGGCACCGCCTGCGCGCCGTCGATCAGCACCTTCGCGCCGGCGTCATGCGCCAGTTCGACCATGCGCCTGACCGGGTTGACCGTACCCAGCGCGTTGGAAACGTGCACCAGCGCAACAATGCGCGTGCGCTCACTGAGCAATTTTTCGAATTCCTCCACCACCAGCTCGCCGGCGTCGTTCATGGGCGCGACTTTCAGTTTCGCGCCGGTCTCTTCACGCAACAACTGCCAGGGCACGATGTTTGAATGGTGCTCCATCTCGGTAATCAGGATCTCGTCACCCTCGCGGATATTCGCGCGACCATACGTGGCCGCGACCAGATTGATGGCCTCGGTGGTGCCGCGCACGAACACAATCTCGCGCGCGTCGCTGGCACCGATGAACCGCTGCACCCGGCCGCGCGCGTCCTCATAAGCCCGCGTTGCGCGCTCGCTCAAATCGTGCACGCCGCGGTGGACGTTGGCGTAGGCGTGCCGATACGCGTGATCCATCGCCTCCAGCACCTGACGCGGTTTCTGGCTGGTGGCGGCATTGTCGAGATAAATTATGGGCTTACCGTGGCTGGGTTCCGCCAGGATCGGAAAATCCTCGCGGATACGATAGACGTCGTACGCCGGGGCGCCATTGTTATTTGACGGACCCGCGCTGGTTGCGGTGCGCATCGTTTCACTGGCGAGAGTGTTCATGGTAGCTCGGTCGCTCGGGTCGGCAGGCGCACACGGATGAGATTTTCCAGGTGCGCGCGCAAGGGTTCGATTCGCATGCGGGTAAGCACGTCGTTGGCGAACGCGAAGGTCAGCAAGCCCCGCGCCTCGGCTTTGGGTACGCCGCGCGAACGCAGATAATAGAGCGCGTCTGCATCAAGCTGCCCGACGGTGACGCCGTGCGCGCATTTCACGTCATCGGCGAAGATTTCCAGCTGCGGTTTGGGGTCGGCCTCCGCATTGGGCGATAACAGCAAGCTGTGATTGGCCTGTTCCGAATCGCTAAGCTGCGCGTACTTGTGCACGATCACTTTTCCGTTGAACACGCCGCGGGACCAGCCGTCCATCACGCCCTTGTACAGCTCGCGGCTCACGGTGCGTGGCGTCACGTGTTCAATGCGCGTGTGGTTATCCACGTGCTGACGCCCCTTGATAACGTAAAGTCCGTTGAGCGCGCACTGCGCGTTCTCGCCATCAAGCCGCGTGTTGATGTCGTTGCGCACGAAGCGCCCGCCGAGCGCCGCGTTGTGCGAGGTGAAGCGGCTATCTCTATGCTGATGCACTTCTACGGTCGCAATGTGGAACGCCTTGTCGCCCTCTTCTTCGAGCTTGTAATGCTCGATGCCGGCGTTCCCATTCAAATCGATCTCCGTCACCGTGTTAGTCCAATAAGCACTGTCGGCCGGGCCCGCGTAGTGTTCGATGATCGTCGCCTCGGCGCCGCGCTCCGCGACGACCAGATTGCGAAGCTGCGAAGTGCCGCCGTCGGCCGTACTCAGATACAGCACATGAATAGGTGCCTCGACGATCATGCCGGGCGGCAGATGAACGAACACGCCGTCGCTCATCAGCATGGTGTTGAGCGCCACGAACGCATTGGTGTCCATCGTCGCGTAATGCGCGAGATGCGACTGGACCGTATCAACGTGTGACGGCAAAGCCTGGCTCAAAGGCATCACCACGGCACCCGCGGACAGTTCGCGCATGGATGACAAGTTCACCGAGAAGCGGCCGTCTACGAACACCAACCGGTGCGCCTTCAGGCCCTCAAACCGATGCGCGTCGGTATCCTTCGCCGCCGCACCGGCGCCACCGGCAAGCAGTTCAAAACGCTGCTTTTGCAACGGTTTGGTGTCGGAATACTTCCACTCCTCGTGGCGCGGCGTGGGAAAGCCCTGGCGCGCAAACGAGCTCGCGGCCTGGTCACGCAACCGCTGCATCCACGGAATGCCGCTGCCGGGCAACGCCGCGCGCTGGCGTTTGAAGGCGGCCAGGTAATGCGCCACGGCGTCGTCACCGGGAAAATTCTGTTTGATGGCTACGCTGTTCATGAATTGCCAGACGCCCGTGGTGCTCGCGCCGCGTGCTCCTCCAGCCAGCCGTAACCGCTGCGCTCCAGTTCATGCGCCAAGGTCTTGTCGCCGGACTTGACGATCCTGCCATCGGCCAATACGTGCACGTAATCCGGCTCGATATAATCCAGCAGGCGCTGATAATGCGTGACCAACACGAACGCGCGTTCCGGCGAGCGCAGCGAATTGACACCGTTGGCGACAATCTTCAGCGCGTCGATATCCAGTCCCGAATCGGTCTCGTCGAGTATGGCGAGCCGCGGTTCCAGCACCGCCATCTGCAATATCTCGTTGCGCTTTTTCTCGCCGCCCGAAAAACCCGCGTTGACGGATCGATACAGAAAGTCCTCATTCATGCCAGTGAGTTTCAGCTTCTCCCTGACCATGCCGAGCAAGTCCATGGCGTCGAACTCTTCCTGCCCCTGCGCCTTGCGAATGGCGTTGAGCGCGGACTTGAGCAGATAAATGTTGCTGACACCGGGGATCTCCACCGGATACTGGAAGGCGAGAAACACACCTTTATGCGCGCGCTCCTCGGGCGAGAGCTCCAGCAGATCCTCGTCGTCCAGCCGCACCTGGCCGTCGATAACGGTGTAACCTTCGCGGCCGGCCAGCACCTGTGCGAGCGTGCTCTTGCCGGAACCGTTCGGCCCCATGATCGCATGCACCTCGCCCACGTTTACCTTAAGGTCGATGCCCTTGAGAATCGCCTTGTCGTCGATCGACACGTGTAGCTTACTAATCGAAAGCACTAAAAACTCCTAACTTAAATTCACGGCAAAGACGCTGAGTACGCAAGAGATAACGAAGACGACTTCTCTAGCGCCCTTTGCGCCTCTGCGGTGAATGATTTAACCGACGCTGCCCTCGAGGCTCACACCCAGCAGCTTTTGTGCCTCCACGGCAAACTCCATCGGCAGTTCCTTGAACACCGCCTTGCAGAAACCGCTCACGATCATCGACACCGCGTCCTCAGGCGAGATACCGCGTTGGGTGAGATAGAAGATCTGATCCTCGCCGATCTTCGACGTCGACGCCTCATGCTCCACGGTCGCGGTGGGATTCTTGACCTCTACATACGGAAACGTGTGCGCGCCGCACTTGTCGCCGATCAGCATGGAATCGCACTGCGTGTAATTGCGCGCGCGTTCTGCATTCTTGCCGATTCTGACCAGCCCCCGGTACGAATTCTGGCCATGGCCCGCAGACAAGCCCTTGGAGATGATGGTGCTTTTGGTGTCCTTGCCGATGTGAATCATCTTCGTGCCGGTGTCAGCCTGCTGATAATTGTTGGTCAGCGCCACCGAATAGAACTCGCCGACCGAGTGATCGCCGCTCAACACCACGCTGGGGTACTTCATGGTGATCGCCGAGCCGGTTTCGACCTGCGTCCACGAGATCTTGCTGTTGTGGCCTCGGCACTCGCCGCGCTTGGTCACGAAGTTGTAAATGCCGCCGCGACCCTGCTCGTCGCCGGGATACCAGTTCTGCACGGTGGAATACTTAATCTGCGCGTTGTCCAGCGCCACCAGTTCCACCACCGCCGCGTGCAGCTGATTCTCGTCGCGCTGCGGTGCGGTGCAGCCTTCCAGGTAGCTGACATATGAACCTTCTTCGGCCACGATCAGAGTGCGCTCGAACTGGCCCGTGTTGATCGCGTTGATGCGGAAATACGTGGACAGCTCCATCGGGCAGCGCACGCCTTTGGGCACATACACGAACGAGCCGTCGGTAAACACCGCGAAATTCAGCGCGGCGTAGAAGTTGTCGGTATAAGGCACTACCGAGCCCAGATATTTCCGCACCAGCTCCGGGTGATTCTGCACGGCTTCGGAGAACGAGCAGAAGATGATACCCTCCTCGGCAAGCTTCTTTTTGAACGTGGTGGCGACCGAGACGCTGTCGAACACCGCGTCAACGGCGACGCCTGCCAGCATCTCCTGCTCCTGCAGCGGAATGCCCAGTTTGTTGTATGTCTCGCGCAGCTTGGGATCGACTTCGTCTAAGGACTGGGGCCGATCCTCATCCTTCTTGGGCGCGGAATAGTAGACGATAGCCTGATAATCGATGGGCGGATAATAGGTGTTGGGCCATTTGGGCTCGGGCATGGTCAGCCAGTGTCGGTAAGCCTGCAAACGTAGCTCCAGCATGAACTGCGGCTCGTTCTTCTTCGCCGAGATCACGCGGATAACGTCTTCGCTCAGACCCGGCGGTACGGAATCCGCTTCGATATCGGTGAAAAAGCCATGCCGGTATTCGCGGCTGATGAGCTTGTCGATTTCTCTTGATGTCGCGGCCATTACTCACTCCAAGCACGCTACGTGCTTTGTCTGTTATTTATAGTACTGACGAACTTGTGCTCCGGACCGGCTTCCACTCGCCGCTGAAATTGCGGGTGCTGCCGGACGCAGCATCTCCGCCAGCGAGATTCGTTCCAGGGTAGCGAGGACAGCGCGATTAATCATCTGCCAGTTGGGGCGTATCGGACACATGGTTTCCTGATGACACAGCCCGGGGCTGCTGCTGCACTCTGTGATCCCGATCGGCCCTTCCAGAGCGCTGACGATATCCGCCACCGATATCGCCGCCGGCGCGCGCGTCAGTCGATAACCACCCGCGGCGCCGCGATACGATTCCAGCAGACCGGCGTGCGCCAACAATTTCAGGATCTTACTCACGGTCGGCTGACCGATGTGCATCTGATCGGTAATTTCCCGCGCGGTGTGTACCGCGTCGGGCGACATGGCCATGAATGTCATCACGACCGTGCCGTAATCGGTAATCTTGCTCAATCGCAGCATCGGCACCTCTCACAATTAGGACTGCAATGGTACTATTTCGTTGCAACATTGCAAGCCGGGCAATTTACCGCGCGTTTTCGGCGAGACTCACGATCTCCGCGTGACGAAAACAGTCGACCATATGATCGTTGACCATGCCGATAGCCTGCATCAGGGCGTAACAGATAGTCGTGCCGACGAACTTGAAGCCGCGGTTCTTGAGATCTTTGGACATCGCGTCGGATTCAGGCGAATATGCGGGCGGCGCCTGCTCGCCGTGCCAGCGATTCTGGATGGGTGCGCCCTGGATGAAATCCCAAATGTAGCCGTGAAAGCTGCCGCGTTCCGCTACGACTTCAAGAAACCGCCGCGCGTTCACCACTGTGGCCTCGATCTTCAGTCGGTTGCGAACGATACCCGCGTCCTGCATCAGATCGGCGAGCTTGTCCGCCGAATAACCCGCGACGCGCTCGACGTCGAAATTATCAAACGCCCGCCGGTAAGCTGCCCGCTTGTCCAGAATCGTGCGCCAGCTTAAGCCCGCCTGCGCGCCTTCCAGAATCAGCATTTCGAACAGCCTTCGATCGTCATGCGCCGGCACGCCCCATTCGCGGTCGTGATAGACGCGCAGGGCGGGGGAACCGAATGCCCATGCGCAGCGTTGCCTGCCGTCATTGCCGTTGCGTGCCGCCATTCATCGCGCTCCGCGAAATGGGCGTCATTTCAAGCGGACTCGTCAAGCTTGGTCCGCATAAACACGGCCAGTTCGGCGATGGTCGGATAATCGAACAGATCGGTAATATCCACCAGGCCGGGGTACGCCGCCTCGATGCCCTCGTGAATTTCCACCAGCACCAGCGAACTGGTGCCGACGTCGAAGAGACTTTCGTGGATGCCGATGGATTTCTCCTTGAGCGCGGCATCGCAAATCTGCTTGAGCAGCTGCTCGAGCGCGGAATGCGTGTCCTGATCTTCGGCTCGTGCCGGCTTGCGCAATTTCGTCAGCGCCCTGAGAGCGTCGTCAAAAGCTCCCTGCGCGTACTCGCGCGCCAGCGCATGACGCTGCACCTTGCCGCTGGTGGTTTTCGGGATGCGCGCGACCGGAACTACATGCGTCACCTCCACACCCGCATGTTCGTTGATCTGGTGCGCGACGTTCGTAGCAATGGGGGCGAAATCCTCGATTCTGCCGCGGAATAACAGGAACACCAGTAACTCGTCGGTGGTCGCGTTGTCGGCGCGGTAGCCGGCTACCGCTACCTTGCCGAGCTCCAGCCCCTTTACGCGCTGCGCGATGTTTTCGAGATCGTGGGGATAATAGTTCTGACCGTTGACGAAAACGATGTCCTTGGAGCGGCCGGTGATGACCAGCTCACCGGCGGTCACGAATCCAAGGTCGCCGGTGTCCAACCATCCTCCTTGGAAAAACGCCGCGCGATTGACATCCGGATTCCTGTAATAGCCACCGGTGACATTATCGCCCTTGATCAGAATACGCCCGACGGTGTGGTCCGCAAGCGCGCTGCCGGCATCGTCCGCAATGCGCACCGCGCAATCACGGATAGGACGTCCCACCGGCACGAAGCCCACCGCGCCAGACGCATCCCGTTCCATCGGCTCCACGGGGCGCCCGACTTGCAAGCTGTCGCGATGCACGTAGACGGGCCGATATTCCTCGCCGCACGGCGGGAAGCTCACCGCCAGACTCGCCTCGGCGAGACCATACACCGGAAACATCGCCGCCCGCGGAAGGCCGAAACTAGCCATTTTTTCCAGGAACTCCTCGCACAAGTCGACCGAGATCGGTTCGGCGCCGTTGAAGATCAGCCGCACGTGCGACAGGTCAATGTCGTCCAGTCCTTTGCTGGCGAACACCCGCAGGAAATGTTTGTAGCCGAAATTGGGCGAACACAGGATGTTCGCACGCTTGTCGCTGGCCGCCTTGAGCCACAGCAACGGCCGGCGGATGAACAATTCCGTCGGCATGAGATATTGATCGATGTCGCACACAAGCATGTTGAGATGAAAACCGATGAGGCCCATGTCGTGCGTGAGCGGCATCCAGCTCAACGATACGTCCAGCTCTTTGAACCGCGCGCCATCGATGATGGCCTTGATGTTCGTCATGAGGTTGCGATGCGTGAGCACCACGCCCTTGGGCTCGCTGGTCGAGCCGGACGAATACTGGATGAAGGCGATGTCATCCGGATCGGGCTCGATGATCCTGCCTTGATTTGACATATTTTCAGGCGGCGCGCTCAACACGGTACGCGCCCGCACGTGCGCGATGTGTTCATCCAGGCCGTTGCCTGAGGCAAACGCCGCCAACCGGTTCAGCATGGTTTCGTCTGTATATAGATAAGGGCGTTCGAGCTGAGCGAATATCCTGAAAAGCTTGTGGCGATGTTCGTCGCTCACGCCGGGCGCGACCGGCACCGGCACGATCCCTCCCAACTCGCAAGCCCAGAAAATTTCGATGAATCGTTCGTTATCGTTCAGCAGAACGATCAACTGATCGCCGCGTTGCAGGCCCTGGCCCCGCAACCGATGAAGCTGGCCGGCGGCGCGCGCGAACAGATCGCGGTAGCTGACTCGCGTTTCGACATCGCCGGTTTGAATGTAACCGATACCGCGCTCGCTCTCCCGGTTCGAGTATAGAGCGTCGTTGAGCGTCCGGTAGCCTTCAATCCGTGCGGACATGACTTCGTTCATCGCGGCGCCGCACGCATGAAAAGATTATGCCGGCTGCGCAGGTTGATGTGCGGCTCTAGTTCCACCGGCCGGTCGGGCACATGACGCAGATGCAGACGCTTAGCCACCGCGCTTAGGTGAATCTGCATCTCCACCACGGCGAAGAACTCGCCGATGCAGCGCCGCTGGCCCATCGAAAATGGGAAATACACGAACTTGTGCCGTTGCGGGCCCGCATCCGGCGCGAAGCGCCCGGGCCTGAATGCCTCGGGATCGTCCCAGAATTTGGGGTGGCGATGCACGAAATATGGCGCCATGAAGATGTCGGTGCCAGGCGCGACGTAATGTCCGCCTATGTTGTCCTCGGCCAGCGCCTTGCGGCTGAACAGCCACACAGGCGGATAAAGCCGCAAGGTCTCGTCGATGATCTGTTTAGTGAAAACCAGCCGTGGCAGATCGTCGAAGCCGGGAATATCCTCGAACGGCGCGCTGTCGATTTCGTCGTGCAACGTGGATTCCGCCGCCGGATGTTCCGAGAGCAGGTACCATGCCCAGTTCAGGGTGCTGGCGGTGGTCTCGTGTCCGGCGACAATCAAAGTCATTACCTCGTCCACCAGTGCCTTGTCGGACATGGGATTGCCGTTCGCGTCGCGCGCGTCGATCAGCACCGACAGAATGTCGGGAGGGCGGCGCTCGCCCGCGCGGCGTTGCGCCGCGACTTCCATCACCTGCCGTGTCAGCGCCCGGAACTTGAACGCCAGTTGCAGGTCACGCACCGAATTCTCGCTCAATATCGAGAACGGATTGCCGCCGGCGCGCGCGATGATTGCGTCCAGATCGTCGCTAAGAATTGCGCGCAGTACGGTTTCCAGCGCCAGCTCGCTGGTGTCGCTCGTAACGTTGATGAGTTCGCCGGTCGCGGCCTTCGCTTGCCATTGAGCCAGCAGACGCTGGGTCAGCACAAGCATCGTCGTGGATAATTGCGCGATCACCGAACGGTGAAACGCCGGTTGCATCATGCGCCGCTGCGAGCGCCAGTAGTCACCGCCGCTGACGATGATGCCATTGCCCAGCAACATTTTTACCCGCTCGAAACCGACCCCCTTGATATAATACTGGTTGCGGTCGGCCAGCACGTGCTTGATGTAATCGGGATGATGAATGATATAAGCCGGAACCTTGCGTGCAACCGGCTCCAGCTTACAGATGTCGCCATAACGCGCGAACAGGCGCTCGATCAGCGCGAACGATTCGTCGTCCGGGTTGATATCGAATGGCTGATCGGGTCCCGCGGGCAGCCGCCGGGAAGCCGGGGATTGAGTCATTGAATCGAACAAAAGTGGATGATCGAAGCGGTGCCCGCGCGGGGCTAGGGTTGAAAGGCCAGGATTCCGCGCTGGTCACTGTATATTACACGTGGATTCACGACAACCTCGCTCCGGATCGCGAGGCGCGCTGGCTGGCGCAGCTTTCGGCGGAAAAACGCGAGACGATAAAACGCCTGCGGCTTGTAAAGGGCCGCGCCGCCTCGCTCTTGGGTCTGCAATTGTTGAAGCACGGCATGCGCGCGAACGGGTGCGCGGAGTTCGATCTTGCCGCGGTGCACTTTCCGCGCGACGGCAAGCCCCGTTGCGATGCGCCACATTGCGACGCATGCGTCGACTTCAATATCACGCATTCCCGCGAACTGGTCGCCTGCGCACTGGCTTCGGCAGGCGCGGTGGGCATCGACACGGAAAAAATACGCGAGATCGACTTAAACGCTTTCGGCCGTTTTCTTGATACGTCCGAATACGCGCAACTGGCTGGAGATCACAGACGTTTCTTCGAACTCTGGACGCAGAAGGAAGCGGTGGTCAAGGCGCATGGCGACGGCGGTATCGCCAACCTCCGGGCGGTGCGCATCGACCAGGACCGCGGAACCTTAGGCTCGAAAACCTGGTCGCTTCGCGCCGTGAACATTCATCCAGATTACGTGACGTTTGTGGCGACCGGCGCGGATACGTCAGTCCAGACTACGTACGTCGAGTTGGCCGACACATGACCGGCGCGAGCACCATCGACCACGCCGAGGCGGCCTGGATGTGACGGATAAGCCAAACAAAAATGACGCGCCTGACTCGCCTGCGCCTCGACGCGTGACCACAGGCCGTCGTGTAGCCTACACGGCCGCGCCGCTGATCGGCGGGCTGGCGAAACTCTTCTGGCGCAGCTGCCGCATCGAGCGCGTATTGGGAGAGGCAAACGCGGAGGCCGTCCTGGCGACCGGCAAACCCATGATTCCCTGTTACTGGCATCAGCGGCAATTGTTCTGTGTGCGCTACATGCTAGGATTGCAGGCGCGCGGGCTTAAGCTCGGCTTTCTGGTGAGCCCCTCCCTGGACGGCGAACTGGCCGCGCGGGTTATCCACACCTGGGGCGCGCATGCTATCCGCGGCTCGTCGACCCGCACCGGTGCACAGGCCATGCGCGATTTATATCAGGCCATCAGGCGCGACGGCATATCGCCCGTCACCGCGCCGGACGGCCCCCGCGGCCCGGCGTATGAATTCAAATCCGGCACCGTAATGCTCGCGCAGCTCTCTGGCGCGCCGATGCTGCCGCTCTCGTATGCCGCCAGAACAGAATGGCATTTACGGAGCTGGGACCGTTTCGTCATCCCTCGCCCGTTTACGAGCGTGGTCATCGCGATCGGCCAACCCCGCGCCGTGGAGCGGGGTCTGTCCGCGAGCGCGCTGGAGCTGATCCGTCAGGAGATTGAAGATACGCTGAACGCGCTGTCACGGGAAGCCGCGGATGTGTTGTAAAGCGGTCGCCTGGTGCGCGCGCTACCGCGCCGCGAATTTCTCGTCAAGGTCGATTTCCAGCGCGGGCAGGATAACCGATACCATACGAGATGGTGATCGGTAAGATGCGGTCAGGCGGAACCCTCGCGTCCGGGGTACATAGAGTTCCACGAGCTGTTCTTCAGGATCGACGATCCAGTATTCGCGCGCACTTCCCGGTTCTTGCCCTTGCCGAACACGACGTCTACTGGTGCGAGTAATACCTCGCCGAGCCTGCACTGACGAACGAATTGGATTAACAGAAAACCGATGTCGCGCGCAGCCCGCTGATGTGTCGTCGTCGGGGCTGGAACCACGATCAGATCTCCACCCAATAATTCATAACGCTTGTCCATGGATTCCGGCAAGGACTGGTAATCCTCGTATGTGAACCGCACATTGGGATCGACGACGCTCATCGGATAGTCTCCACGGTTGCCTGACCTTGAGTCTAAGCTGCCAGCCTCGAATGGCAATCGCAAGACCCTTCCCGATTTCTCCCGATTTCTCCCGATTTCAAGGTAGCGTATCGCTCATGATGCACCAGTTCCTGTTTTAGGGGCATCGCATACCAGCTGCGCCGGTCATCCGTTTGTCCATCGTCCAACCGACGATGGCACGGGCGTAGAGGTCTAGCACCACTGCCAAGTACAGCCAGCCTGCCTGCGTCGGGATATTGGTGCTACCGGAAATCTCGCCTTCTCCGCCTCAATGAATCGATGGCTCATGTGGACTCCCTGGCGAAGAAGGCCGTGGTGCGTTCAATTGATCGACGCAACACTGTTATTGAGGATACGCGCTGGCGTGCGGAATCCCAATGTCTTTCGTGGGCGCTGATTCAAGCGCAGGGCGATTCTATTCAGGTCAGTTTGCGTGAAGCCGGCGAGGTTCGTACCTTTCGGGAAATATTGCCGCAGCAGGCGATTCGTGTTTTCGTTGGTGCCACGCTGCCATGGACTTTGCGGATCGCAGAAATAGACCTTCACGGGTCGACCCATTGAACGCACCGTCGCTTTGTTTAAGATGTCACGCTCGATCTGCAAGCGCGCAACTTGGCGGTGCAGCCGTCTCAGCTTTGCCTGCGTGGCAAACACGTTCTCATCCGCCGCGCAGTAGCGCCTATGGGCCGCGATGAAACAATTTGGGTAGAACGCAAACTACGACCGCCACTGAGACAGACTCATCGGCCGATCTCCCTAAAAAATTGCTATTTATCAGTGATTCGTTAACGGAACCTGCGTATGCTCATGGTTTGAGCGCAAACACCACCGTTGGATCGAGGGGGTAGCGGCCGAAGTCCTTGCCGTAGATGGCCAGGCCGCCGGGCAGTGCTTCGTCGACTTCCAGTCGAATCACTAATTCGCCGGTGTCCTCGGCCGCTTCAAGTGCAACCGGTGGAATCGCGACGCTGACGAGTTGACCATACGAGCCCGCTTCACGCAGATATTGATCCTGCAACTGGTTGTGCCAGGAGAGAATGCCGCGATGATCGGCGGAGTCGTCGGCGAGCTGTACCTGGTCCGC
This sequence comes from Gammaproteobacteria bacterium, assembly GCA_013696315.1. Classification (NCBI taxonomy): domain Bacteria; kingdom Pseudomonadati; phylum Pseudomonadota; class Gammaproteobacteria; species Gammaproteobacteria bacterium. The sequence continues at coordinate 20,609 of JACCYU010000116.1, forward strand.
GACCGTGTCGTTAATCGAAATCGTCACCGCGCTGGGGAACAAAGTTTCGTCGGTCATCGGGTAGGCGTTGCGGTTGAGGCTGGGATCGAAGGTACCTTCCCCGCGCATCCACTCGCCTTCGATTGCGACGACCTTGTCGCTATCCTTGCCGAACAGCTGCTTGGAGGAAGCCTCCACGATGTATGTGGCCGCTTCCACGTCGCCGCTATCCACATCCGTCGGCCACGGGATGGTGTATTCGAAGAAGCCGCTGCCCGCGCCATTGGCCTTGCGCCCATCCAGCACATTCCACTGTTTCTGCGACCACTTGGCGTCGCTGAAATCGGCGGGATCGGTGCGTACGATGCGCACCGGCTCGCCGTTGGCAAGTTGCGTCTCCCGCGGCGCATCGCCCTCGACTACGAAAGTGGTGAAATTCCGGTGTAGCACATTACCCGCGGGGGTTTTGAGTTCCGTCCAAAGGATCGCAAGCCCAGACCCATTCGGCATCCGCACCGCAAGCGGATCGAGTTCGCCGGTCATCCAGGGCCGGTAAGGGATGCGCTGGCTCATCTGCTGGTAAGTCTTTTTTCGGCCGAGCGTATCCCAACCGTACAGTTTGCTGTCCAGGATCAGTTCATCGCCGTAAGCGCGGCTGCCGGTCAGGAACGAAGCCCACAACGGCACGGATACTTTCGCGCCGCCCCGCACTGCCTCGCTCATCTTGTCGCCCACGATCACGTACAGCGGCGCGTGCAAATCCTGCAATGACATGCCATCGACCAGTTCGTCGAGGCCGGTCTCTTTATCGGAACGGTCGAAACGCCAGTAGCCGTTCCATTCGTTGATCACATCGGTGAGTTGGGTGTAGAGCCAGCCCGCGATCTCGGGGCGCTTTCTGAATTCGTTGATTAAGATGTGGTAATCCCATGTCCAGTCGACGTCGCCGGTGCTGCCGTCGTAACCACACACGTTGCCGAACTCGGAGTTGATGAGCGGCTGATTGCCTTGTCTGTAACCTTCCTCGAAGTTGAAGCTCGAGCCGGGGTGGCTTTTGTTCACCACGTTGTTCAAATGCGGCGCGACTTCGTAGCCCGCAAGATATTTATGCCATGAGTTGATGTCGGTCATGGTGTGGCCGTAGCCGCAGCAGGTCGAGTTGTCTTCAACCAGTCGGGTTGAGTCGAGCGTCTTCGCGATTTTGTATGCTCTCACCACGCGCTTCTGGGTCTCCGATAGATACAGTTTCTCGCCCCCGGGATCGGTCTTGAGTCCCCAGGTTTCGTTAAACACGATCCACGAGAAGATTGACGGATGATTGTAGTCGCGTGCGATCATCTGGCGCATGGCGAACTCGTGCTCGCGGAACATGCGAGGGTCAGGCTCGCCCCAACTGTTGGGCACGTCGGCCATGATGAGCATGCCGAGTCTGTCCGCCCAGTAGAGCTTGCGCGGGATGGGCACCTTGATGTGCACGCGCAGACCATTGAGCCCGATCTGTTTTGCGCGCGATACCTCGTCGCGTATGAATTCGTCGGTCGGAAACGTGTAGAAGCCATCCGGGTGATAGTCCTGATCCAGCGCGAGTTGCAGGTACACCGGCTCGCCGTTGAGCGCGATGTACGGATAATCCGTCCCGGGTAGATTCACGACCGAAATCGAGCGCATGCCGAAGTAGGTATCGACCTGGTCGGCATCGATGCCTTGTCCCTCGATCGTGGCTTCGACCTCGTACAGGAACGGATCGTCCAGCGTCCACAGGTGCGGATCGGCGATGGGCACTTCGAACGTAACTTCCTCGGCACCCTTGGCGATCTGTTGCGAGACCGTATCCACATCGCCCGTTTGGAAGGCTAAACGAAGATTGAGGTTCTCAGGCGCCGGTTCGTGCAGATAAGCCGTAACCGACACGGTGTTATTCTCGATATCGGACGAATAGTGGATAGTTTTAAGCGGTGCGTCGCCGCGCGCCTCCAGGTAAGGCGTCTGCCAGATGCCCTTGGCCTCGCCGTAACCCTGCTTGCCTTCGAGCTTGAACGAATGCGGCGTGTCGTCCACGCGAATCACCAGCCGCTGCGCCTCGCCGCGTTTCAGATGCGGCGTCAACTCGAACTCGAACGGCGTGTAGCCGCCTTGATGCTCGCCGAGCTTGTGCCCGTCGAACCATACCGATGTGCGCCAGTCCGACGCGCCGATCACGAAGAATGCGCGCTGGTCTACCCAGTCGGCAGGGACTTTGATAGCTCGTTCGTACCAGGCGATGTCCGCCTTATTCTCGACATCGGAAAGCGGCGACCCCCACGAGTACGGCACGAGAATGTCCTGAGTTTGTTGCAACCCGTTTTGAAACCAATCTTGCTTAACGCCGACGTTTTGAGCATCGAAACGAAAGCGCCACTCGCCGTTGAGATTGATCCATTCCTTACGCTCGAAATCCGGGCGCGGGTGCTCGGGTAAGGGAATGTTGGTTCCGGTAAAGTCCTGCGCGCTGACTGGAACAATCGTAAGCGTTAGGGAAAGGATAATTGCAATATAGATAAGCTTCATGAGGTCTCGACTCAAGGGAAATTATCGTTATGGCCACCGCAAAAAATCGTCATTGCGAGCTGCGACCTGATTTAGAAGTGGATTCCGCGCCTGATCAGGTCAGTATCACCACATATATATGGATGGATCGAGTGAGAAGGCCAAGGCTTATCCGTGCCCCGCATCCGTCGCCAGCGGCCGCATAGGCTCCATACTAGCGCCGATCCATTCGCGCCAGTCTTCCATCATGTCGTGCAACTCCATTACCTTGTCCGGCATCGCACGCGCCAGGTTTTTTGATTCGCCGATATCTTCGGCGAGGTTGTAAAGTTCCATCTCACCAGTGTCCAGAAACTCGATCAGCTTGTAATTATCATGGCGCATGGCGGCGGCGGAGCGGCCGCCGAGGAAGTGCGGTTCGGCAAGCGGATAGTGCCAATAGAGCGCGTCGCGCTTGATTTGGTCGCGCCCTGCGAAAAGCGGCGCCAGACTGACGCCGTCGGTAGGCTGCTGGTTGCTTGCGCGCACATTTGCCAGTTCCATCAAAGTCATGTAATGATCGTGCGTGACGACCGGCACGTGGCTGGCTGCTCCCGCGCGGATGCCGACGGGATAACGCATCACCAGCGGCACGCGGATACCGCCTTCGTATAGCCACGACTTGCCCGCGCGCAGCGGCGCGTTGGTGGTGACGTTGGTTTCGCCGCCGTTATCAGAGGTGAATATTACTAAGGTGTCGTCGTCCAGACCGAGTATCTTGAGCGTACGGAGGATACCTCCGACGCCGTCGTCGATGCTCTCGATCATCGCCGCCAGGACCGGATTCTTTCCTTTCCCGCCGGCGCCCGGCTTGCGTTTGTACCTGGCGACTATATCCGGCTTGGCCGCAAGATTCGTGTGCGGCGCGTAGTGGGATAGATAAAGAAAGAACGGTTTATCTTTATGACGGCGGATGAAATCGACCGCTTCGAAATTGAGCCGGTCGGTCAGGTATTCGTTGGGTTCGCGCGCCTTGACGCCGGGCATAAAAAAGTATGGCGCGAAGTAATCACCTAGCGAGATGTGGTCGGTCTCAGAAAGTATCACCTCGTCCCAGTGATGCGACTGCGGCGCGCCGCGCCGTTTGTGATAGTCGCCCGTGAGATGCCACTTGCCGCCCAGTCCCGTTGTATAGCCGGCAGATTTCATGCGCTGGTTGAGCGTGATATACGAAGGAGAGAGAAACTTGACGTCGTCGCCCTCCAGATAATTCGTGATGCCCGAACGCGCCGGGTGCTGACCGATCATCAGCGCGGCGCGCGTCGGAGAGCAGACGGTGGCCGAGGCGTACGCATCCCTAAAGCGCAGACCTTCGCGGGCCAGCCTATCCAGATTGGGCGTCTCGTTGAAGCGGTTGCCGTAGGAGCCGAGCGCGCCGTAACCGAGATCATCGGCGAGGATAAGGATGATATTGGGTTTTCTGGCGACGCCTTTGCGGGTTGCGCCGAAGGAGAGTCGCGACGCCAGCGGAGAAAGCAGCGCGGCGCTTAAGAATGCCTTGATGGCCTCCCGACGTTTCATCAATCCTCTCCCGTTTAGACGAACACGCTTTGCGCGTTTTCGTGGAGGTGTACTGTAGCGGTAGCGTGATCCCCCAGCCGGAAAGGCTTGTCATTCAGCGGTGCTTGAAAAGGCCTTTCCAAAAACTCCTCTTTTCATTCTGAGCGGCGCGAAGAATCTCGATACGTGCTAGGGCAGAGAAGGTTCTTCAGTCGCGGAGCCTGTCCTGAGCATCGCCGAAGGGCTCCTTCAGAATGACAGTACTAGCAGAATGCCAGTACTAGAATTTCGGATAGCTTCTAAATTTAAATAACCGCCCGCCGGTCTATTTTTTGTAGCGTAAGACGCATACAGACAATTAGCGCATTCCCGCAAGCGCCGCCGCGGCACTTGCTTCCGAGTAAGCGTACCACGATATATTCGTGTACACGATTGGATTAATTATCTCCGCGCATCGCTCATCGCCAGGGTGCGCATCGGTTCCATGCTGGCGTCGGTGCTCGTTCGCCAGGCACCCAGCATTTCCCGCATTTCTGCGACCTTGCCCGGCATCGAGCTCGCCAGATTATTGGCCTCGCCGACATCCGCGCGCAGATCGTAAAGTTCCAGCTCGCCGGTATCGAAAAACTCGATCAGCTTGTAATCGCCCGCGCGGATTGCGCCCGAGGAACGCCCGCCAAGCGAATGAGGCTTGACGCGCGGGTAGTGCCAGTAAAGCGTATTGCGCCCAAGCTCGCCTCGCCCCCTGAAGATCGGCGCCAGGCTGAAGCCGTCGACCGGCTGCCGGTCGCGCGGACGCACACGCGCAAGTTCCATGAATGTGGGATAAAGATCATGGGTAACGGCAGGTATGTCGCTCGCCACCGCGGCGCGTATGCCATCAGGATAACGCATCACCAGCGGGACGCGGATGCCACCCTCATACAGCGTCGACTTGCCCGTTCGCAACGGCGTATTGGCGGTCTCGCCGCCGTTATCCGAGGTGAATACGACCAGCGTATCGTCATCGATCCCTAGCGCTTCGAGCGTCTGCAGAATCTGACCCACACCATCGTCAACGCTCTCCAGCATGGCGGCCAATACTGGATCGTTGCCGTTAAGACCGGCGCCAAACTTGTTGGCGTATTTAGCGATTATCTCGTCCCGGGCGGCCATCTCCTTGTGCACCGCGTAATGCGACAGGTAAAGAAAAAACGGTTCGTCGCGGTGACGACGTATGAATTCGACTGCCTCGGTATTGAGCCGCTCGGTGAGGTATTCACCAGGCTCGCGCGGTTGGACCCTGGGCATAAAGAAATATGGCGCGAAATAGGCGCCAGACGCGATGTAACGCGTCTCCGAAAGCAGAACCTCATGCCAGCCGTGGCGTTGCGGCGCGCCCAGATTCTTGCCGTAATCGCCCGTGAGATGCCATTTCCCGATTAGACCCGTTACGTAACCCGCGGACTCCAGCCGTTCGTTGATCGTGATATACGATGGAGACAGAAAATGATCATCATCTCTCGCCAGATAATCGGTGATACCCTGGCGCGCGGGGTGTTTACCGGTCATCAGCGCGGCGCGCGTAGGTGAGCACACGGCGGCCGCGGCGTACGCGTTGCTAAAGCGCATGCCTTCGTTCGCAATGCGGTCCAGATTGGGGGTTTCGTTGTACAGGTTGCCGTTGCAGCCGAGCTGTCCGTAGCCCAGGTCATCGGCAAGAATGAGGATGATGTTTGGCGGCCTGGAGCGACCTGACGCGCCTCTATGGACGGCGGTGGTACCCGACCGGGAAGCAAGCACGGATGGCAGCGCCATCGCGGCCAATAATGTCTTGAGCGCTTCGCGACGTTTCATAATTCAATCCCTGTTCAAATCAAGCCCGCGCATACTCTACTAAAAACATCGACAATGTAAAGTACTTGGGCGGGGTTGTTTGGTATCGCTTTCCCTTGTACGCCCGTCCCTCGCGGGACGGAGGCTCTATCGGGTCTGCACGACCGATTACTTCGTGGAGAACCTGTATATCGTGGTTTGTACGTACTTTTCTCCCGGATTCAACACCGTAGACGGAAACTTCGCCTGGTTGGGAGAATCCGGAAAGTGCTGCGCCTCCAGGCAAAAACCATAGCGATGGCGATAAACTTTCCGTGCTTGCCCGTGATCGAACCGTCCAGAAAATTACCGGAGTAGAACTGAATGCCGGGCTCGGTCGTCAACACGTCCATCACCCGCCCGGAGCCTGGTTCGAACACGCGTGCGGCCAGGCCGAGCTTACCAACGCTATTGTTGAGCACCCAGTTGTGGCCGTAGCCCAGGCCGAACCGGAGTTGCTGATCCTGTTGATCGATTCTGGCGCCGATCGGCGTCGGCTCGTTGAAATCCATCGGTGTGCCTTGGACATCGCGCAGTTCGCCGATCGGAATCAGACCTTCGTCAACCGGCGTGAACCGATCCGCGTCAAGCATCAACTCGTGGCGAAGAACGTCGCCGTGCCCCGCGCCCGCGAGGTTGAAGTAGGAATGCTGTGTGAGATTGACGACCGTCGGCTCGTCGGTCGTGGCGGCGTAATCGATTCTAAGTTCATTTTCATCTGTCAGCGTATAAACCACCATAGCGCGCAAGCTGCCGGGATAACCCTCCTCGCCATCCGGACTCAGATAACTGAGTTGCAGCGCCTGACCGGGTGCGCGCTCGAGCTCTTTTGCCGTCCATACCACCTTGTCGAAGCCTTTGACGCCCCCGTGCAGGTGATTTTCATCATTGTTGGTCGCGAGCCGATATGTTTGGCCGTCTATGGTGAATCGGCCGTGCGCAATCCGGTTGCCATAACGGCCGACGATGGAGCCGAAGTACGGATTGTTAGCTACGTAGTCCCGCAAGCTGTCGTATCCCAGCACGATATCGGCCATTTCGCCGTCACGATCTGGCACCTTCAGCGACACCACGATACCGCCGTAGGTCATGATTCTGGCCTCCGTGCCCCGATTGTTCCTGAGCGTGTAAAGCTCGACCGGCGTGCCGTCCGGCGTAGATCCGAAAGCTTCGCTTTCAATGCCCGGTTCAGCCTCGTGTTTGATCTCGCCACCCCACGTCAGAGCAGAGAACGCAAGCAAAACCATGGCGCCACAGAATCGCTTTGCTACCTTCATGACTCTCCTCTTCGGTTCGAATGAATTCAGCGCGATCCATAGACCGCCCGTTAATTGCCCGCCAACATCGCTGTGTTCGCCGCCGCGGGTTGTGAGGAAACCATGCGCAAGCCGTCGAATCTCGCCACGGCGCCCTTCGCGCCGCCGGAGGTCAGCGCCACGCGCACCGAATGGCCCCACGGCGGCAGATCGACGCCTTTTTTCTTGCCGACGTTATGCCATTCGCGCCCGTCAGCACTCACCGCGAAACGGAATCGATAGCCGCCGGACGCAATCATGCGCAGATGCACCAGCGGCGCGTTCGGGGCAGGGACGATCGCAACGGTCTTGTGCAGGCCATTCTCACGCCGCCAGACGATAATTTTTCCGTCACCGGCCGCGATACCGAGGGCATTGTAACCATCGCCGAAGGCCGCCAATCCCGCCAGCGCGCCCGGTTTCATGCCGCGCGTGTCGGCGACGGTCGTTACCACATAATCCGCGGCAGTCGTCGCGCGCGCCATAACCGCACCGGCCACATCGAGCGCATGCGCATTCGCCGGTGCAAGCGATAGCCAGCCGTTTCGCACTGGATTCAGCCCCGCTGATGGCTGATTCGCCTGCGGCCACTGCCAGCCCGGAGTCAACCCGGGAGAATTGAAATCATCGGTGAACAAAAATTCCGCGTTTTGCGCTTCGATGCCATGGGGGGACTGCGCATGCCCGCTTGGCGTGCTGCTGACGTTGATCATGGGCCACTGTTCGACGCCCCATGACACTTCGTCAATCAGCGCCTGACGCCCGACATAAGCGGCATTTTTGCGGAAGGCGTGATACATGAGGTAATCACGACCGTCCTCATCGCTCACGACGCTGCCATGTCCGGGACAGATCCATTGGTCATCGCCTTTCAGGATCGGATTCGCAGGATTCTTCTCCCAGGGACCAAGCAGATAAGGCGAGCGCGCCACGCCCAGCGCGTAATTACACTGCATGCTGCAGCAGTCATCGCCTGAGTAAAACATGTAGAACCAGCCACCTTGACGGGTGATGAATGGCGCTTCGACAACCTTGGCTTCCCACGAGGTATCGTTACGAATCAACTCGGTGCGCTCGCCGACCAGCTTCAGGCCGTTGCGAGTTAATTTCTGCGCCAGAATCGGTGTCGGAAGATTGTGGACATTGCCGCCGCGTTTCCAGACGAGATGGGGCCAGCCGTGCTCGTCTCTCACCGCCATGGGATCGATGGACCCCAGCTTCTGGCAAACCAGCGGACCGTGATCCTGATAAGGGGCAGTCGGCTGCCGCGCACTCGCTACCGCCACGCAACGACCACCGTCGAGCTTGCGGGCGACGTAATAAACGAGGTATCGGCCACGATAATGTGAAATTTCCGGAGCCCAGTAGTTGCCGTCGGACCATGCCGGCCGCTGCTGGAAAACGGAACCGGCAACCGTCCAGTTGACCAGATCGCGCGAGTGCAGAATTGGAAACTGCGGCGCCCAGCCGGAGGAGGTCGAGGTGGCCCAATAATCCTTGCCTACACGTATCACCGAGGGATCGGGATAATTGCCAGCTAGCACGGGGTTCGTGTAGCTAACATTGGCGACAGAAAGTTCGGAACGCCCTTCCACGGGGCACGGATTCCACCACGGCCGGAGCAGTTGCCGCCGGGCCTGTGTAAGCGTGTGCGAGCGCGGGGGCTGTTGTACCGATCCCATTCTGAGCCACGGCAGTCGCCACAAACGTAGTCAAGAGCGCTGTCGCCAACAACGCACGCAGTGGTTGCTCCGCAACCGGGATGGTCCCAAATGGTATTGAGCGTGCCATGCTGATCACCTCCGTAATATCCGTTTAGCGGCATGTGTTGTATTTTTATAGCCTAAAGTTGGTAATTTGCAACTCACTACCTGTTGCAATTTAGAGTCGTCGCCGATCGACGACGAAACCTGACCCTAACAAGCCCTAACGCTTGCGATCTACAGCGGAAAGATTAAGTGGCAGTTTAGAGGAGACGAGTGGTAAAAAAGCCCGGCAAATCCGAGTGCAAGCGCACTATAAGGGAATGTCATTAGCTATTTTGATGCTCCCCGTTAGCGCACTTCATTGGCGCCATCGGCGGCCTCCGAAACATAGAGGGTCGGCGCCTTGCGCGCCGCCGTCCTGTAGCCGCTGATAACAACCTCCCTGAACCGATCCAGTGCATCATAGGCGACGAGATTCACCGTACACCCGCCGAAGCCGCCTCCGGTCATGCGCGCGCCATACACACCCCTGACCGACATGGCGATCTCGACCAGGAGATCCAGCTCCTCGCAACTGATCTCATAGTCGTCCCGCATAGACTCGTGGGAGGCGCACATAAGCGCTCCCATCGCGTCAAAATCACTCGCGCTCAAAGCATCCGCGGCAGCCAGCGTACGTTCGTTTTCGATGATGACATGCCGGCAGCGGCGCCGGACCGGGGCCGGAAGTCGCGCTTCGTGCCGATGAAAATCCGCGCGGCTCACATCGCGCAACATACGAATATTTGGCAGAACTTCACTCAGTAGCGCCACGCCGTTTTCGCATTCGGTGCGTCGCGTGTTGTACGCCGAAATCGCCAATTCATGCTTGACGTGCGAATCGCAAATCACAATGCAGACGTGCGAAGTCGAGAGCGGGATGTCCCGCCACTCAAGTGAGCGGCAATCGATCAGCAGCGCGTGGCTGGCGCGCGCAAGAGCGGATGCAAACTGATCCATGATGCCGCAATTGATGCCGACGTAGTCGTGCTCGGCACGCTGCCCGGCGAGCGCAAGATCAAGCTTTCCGACATTGGCCCGCGAAACCGACGTCAGCGCCATCCCGACCGCCACCTCCAGCGCGGCCGACGACGACAATCCCGCCCCCACTGGTACGTCCGAGGTGATCGCCAGCTCCGCGCCCGTCAGTCGCACGCCGGACCCTTCCAGCGCCTGCGCCACGCCCTCCAGATAATCCAGCCAGGATCCGCGCCGTTTCGGCCCCGGTCTATCCAGATCGAATTCCACCGCCGCGTCGAGATCAAGCGAAAAGGCGCGCACCCGCCGATCATCGCGCGCGGCCGCGGCCACGACGACTTCACGATCGATCGCCATCGGCAGCACGAAGCCGTCGTTGTAATCCGTGTGCTCGCCAATCAGATTCACGCGGCCCGGCGCACGGAACAGGCGCGGTTCGTCGCCGTAACGCGCGCGAAAGGCGTCGCGTAGCCGCGCCAGATCAATCATCGTCACTAGTTTTTCGTCGCCAGATGGCAGGCGCGATGTGGCCACGCAGCTCGGCGGCCTTCTCTTCGGCCAGCATATCGTTGATGAAGAGACCCGCGCCAGTCTCGCTGCCGGCCAGGTAATTGAGCTTCGTGGCGGTGCGCAGCGGCGGGTAAAACTCGATATGAAAATGATAGTAATCGTACGCGCCGCCATCGACCGGCCGCTGGTGCAGCACCATCATGTACGGAAACGGCAGGTCGAACAGCTCATCGAAAGCCACCAGGACCATCTTGAGTATCGTGGCCAAATCGCACTGTTCGGACGAGGTCAATTCCGGCAGGGCTTGCAAGTGGCGCCTAGAATAAATATGCACCTCATAAGGCCAGCGGGCGAAGAACGGGATCACGGCTACAAACGATTCATTCTGCGCCACGACCCGGCGTCCGTCCGCGCGCTCCTGATCCACGATATCGCAAATCAGGCAGCGGCCGGTGCGTTCGTGGTAAATCCGCGACTGCGTCAGCTCGCGGTCTACCTGCGGCGGGATGAACGGATAGCCGTAAATCTGCCCGTGCGGATGATGAAGGGTGACGCCAATCGCCTCGCCTTTGTTCTCGAATTCGAACACATAATCCACGAAATCGAGCGCACCAAGTGCTATAAAGCGATCCGTCCAGACCCGCACCAATTTGTGGATCCGTTCGACCGGCTGCTGGGCAAGCGTGGTTTCGTGCTCGGGCGAATAAAGCACCACCTCGCACACGCCTTGCGCCGGGCGCACGGCATAAAATTCGGTACCGTCCACGGCGGGCGCGGGCGGCTGCAAGTGTAACGACGGAAACTGGTTTTCGAAGACCACGATGTCATAGCTCGCCTCCGGCACTTCGGTCGGAAATCCACGTGCCTGACTCGGACACAGCGGGCAGAAATCTGCGGGCGGCAGAAAGGTGCGCGCCTGCCGGTGCGTGGCAGTCGCCACCCATTCACCGAGCAGCGGGTTCCAGCGCAATTCAGACATCGCATTGGTGGCCGGATGGCGGCTTTGCTTCCGGAGCAGATCTGGAACGCCTCGTCCCGATGTCTTCGCTGGAAGACGTCCCGGTGTCGTTCTCAAACGTGTAAAAAATCATGTAGCGCCCGGCCTTGAGCGCGATCTGCCGCTTGTGCATCCGGGTGTCTTCGTTTTTCGTCATGTGCATCGGCGTATTACTTCTGGATCAATCCCGTTTCAGCCCGGCGCTGTGCTCGTGCGCTTCCATGGCGCGCCCTTCGGCCGACTCTTCGGCCAAGCGTACGCTGGAGTCCCCGTGGCGCCCGAAATAAAACATGACCAGACCGAACACCACCATGACGGCGCCCCACCACAGGTTGACATTAATCGAGAGCGATTTCTCGTACACCCGCGCGTCGCCGGCGGTGAACAAACCGTACACGGCAAGCAATAGGCCGATGATCGCGAACATCGCGCCGATCGGTATACGGATATCAAGAGCCATAATTCGCCCTCCGCGGCGTTCTAGAAGAAAGTAAAATTGAGCACCAGAGTGCACGTAAGTACAATAACCGCCAGCAGCACCGGCCGCTTGTACCAGACTTGCTGCGCATCTTTCGGCTTCGGGGTGAGTGAATAGACCAGACCTTTCAGTTCATCGGCCGGTCGCGGGCGCGTCAGCAAACTTACGACGATGGTGATCACAAAGCAGGTGGTCCACGCCGCGATCGCGGTCCAGAACGTCTGCGCCAGCTCACTGGGATATGTATTCATAATGCCGAAGTATCCACCCTTGATGCCGACCACCGCACCGTCCGCGAGCGACAACCCGTGATGGATTGCGGCGGCCGCGGTGCCGGCAACAAGGCCGGTGAACGCGCAATGCCCGGTGGTGCGCTTCCAGAACATGCCGAGCGCGAAGGTCGCGAACAGCGGCGCGTTGACGAACGCGAACACGAGTTGCAACAGGTCCATGATGTTGTTGAAGGACGCCGCGACGTAAGCTGCCGCGATCGACAGCGCGATGCCAAACACGGTCGCGATCCGGCCCCATCCACAGGTAATGCGCGTCGCTCGCCCCTTTGTGGATGTAACTTTGATAGATATCGTAAGTCCACACGGTGTTGAACGCGGTCACATTGCCGGCCATCCCGGACATGAATGACGCGAGCAAGGCCGTCAGTCCAAGCCCCAGCAATCCGGCGGGAAAGTAGTGCACGAGCATCATGGGTGTGGCGAGATCGTAATCGAGCACCATCCTCCCGCGCGCATCGACCAGCGGTTCGCCAGTCGCCGCGTCTATCTTAGGCGGGATGATGCCGCGCCCAACCTTATTGGTCGAGGCTGCATTGGTGGCGGCTTCATCGTCGCCTTCCCGATCCCGCGTCGAATCGGCTGAGGCCGTGGATGATGACGCAGTTGGAGTTGCGGCGTCGTCCGGGTTCACAGCCACCGCGCCCGTACCGACCACGAGCGCGAGCATGCCGGGCAGAATCACCAGAAACGGAAACAGCATCTTCGGGAATGCTGCGATAATCGGCGTGCGTTGCGCGTCCGCCAGCGATTTGGCCGCCATTGCCCGCTGCACCACCAGAAAGTCCGTGCACCAGTAGCCGAAGGACAGCACGAAACCCAGCCCCATCATCAGGCCGAACACTTCCACGCCGATGGGATTCTGCGAAGGATCACCCATGAACGCCCACGATTGCGTATAAGCCGTCGCCGGATAGCCGCCCGCGGTCGACACGGTAGTCAGTTTCGCTACCAGCCCGTCCCAGCCGCCGGCATCGCGCAACCCCAGAAACACCAGCGGGACGAAGCCGCACACAATGAGAAAAAATTGCAACACTTCGTTGTAAATTGCGCTGGTCAGGCCGCCCAAGAAAATGTAGGCGAGCACGATGGTGGCGGCGATGATCATGCTGGTGTCGAAATCCCAGCCGAGCAATAAATTAAACAGCTTGCCCATCGCGTACATCGACACGCCGGATGAGAAGATCGTCATCGCCGCGAACGAGACCGCGTTTAAGCCGCGCGTCTTCTCGTCGAAGCGCAGCCTTAAGTATTCGGGCACCGAGCGAGCGCGCGAGCCGTAGTAAAAGCGCATCATGAACAGCCCGACGAACACCATCGCCGGGATTGCGCCGATCCAGTAGAAATGGCTGGTGGCAATGCCGTATTTCGCGCCCGACGCGCCCATCCCGATAACTTCCTGCGCGCCGAGATTGGCGGAGATGAAGGCGAGGCCCGTAATCCAGGCGGGCATCGAGCGCCCGGAGAGAAAAAAGTCGGTACTCGTCCGCATGAAACGTCTCAGGGCGAAGCCGATGCCGAGCACGAAAACGAAATAGATGAGCATGACCGCGTAATCGATCCAGGCCAGATCAACCGCTCGCGTCATTTTTTATCCTCCCTCGTGTGCGCCGCGCTTGTTTGTTCGCGCGTTGTTATCGCAAGGCGCTGACAAAGAATTCGTCCGACCGCGCCGCTGACCATCCTGGAGATATTTTGTGTCCGTATATGTCGCGGGGATAGCACCGCGCGATCCGAACCGCTCCGCGTACAGGATCATTAAACGGCCGGCACGCCATGTTTGCGGGATACTATCAGTCAGCCAAGAAACTGCCGATGCTGTAGCTTGAGCTTGATTCGAAACGTGGCGCGCTTATCGCGAGTCAGCCTCCCCCCTCGGGATGATGGTGCAAAAAATGCGGCGTGTCGAGATTAAGCGTATAAAAAAAAGGCCTCAAATTCCGGCGTCCTCCAAGCTGATCGCCGACGGGCTTGCGAAACATGTGTCACGGAGTCTCTGCGTAAGTCACACTTTGTCATCTCGACCCTTCGGCCCTGCTCAGAGCTTGCCCTGAGCTGTCGAAGGGGCAGGTCCCGGGGAGACCCTATCACTCTGCACCATTTTTTTTAATTCCCCGCGGTCATCGCTTCGCACATCGCCTCTACATGGCGATGATCCGTGCCGCAGCAGCCGCCGACGACGGTGAGGTTTGGAAGCCATACTTGCAACCCCCGGTATTCGCGACCCAGTTGAGCCGGATCGCCGTCATCGAGATCAGTGGACTCGTCCAGTTCGGCGTGGCTGCGCTTCGAGGCGTTGGCGCGCAGACCGCGTATGCGTTCGCGCCACGCTTCCGCATCGCGCAGCACGTGCTCGAAATGCGAAGGATGCGCGCAGTTGATCATGTAGTACGCCGCGTATGCACCGGTCTCGGCTTCCGTGCGCTCGATGGCCCGCGCCAGGGTATCGCCTGACGGCAGACGACCATCGGTCTCCAGGGTGAACGAGAGCGTCATCGGCATGCCGTGAACCTTCGCGGCACGCACGATGCCCACACCTTCCTCGACGTAGTTGATCGTGAACGCCGCGACCATATCGGCCTCCGTCTGCGCGAACGTCTCGATTTGCGGTGCATGATAATCGCAAGCCTGTTCGACGCTCATGCGATTGTCTGGCGCATAGCCATCGCCGCGCGGGCCCAGGTTGCCGCTGATGACCATAGGCGAATTCGCCGTCTCGTAGCGCCGCCGAATTTCGAGCATAAGATCGATAGCCTTGCGATTGATTTCAGCAAGCGCGGGCGCCTCATAACCGAGTTTTTCCGCCCAGTCGGGGTTTGCACGCCAGGTCGGCGCCTCCAGCACCAGGCCCAAGCCGTGCGCGCGGGCGATGTCCGCATAGCGCGCATAATAGCGACGCAGCCTGTCGGTGCCCTCGTCGTTTTTCAGCAGCTCGAAGGCCGCGAAGTAAGGCAGTTCCAGGCCATCATGAAAAATCAGTTGTGTCTCCAGCCCGCTGTCGGTCACGCACAGGCGGCCGTTCAGTTGCGGCAGACGATCTCTGTATTTGCTCATCGAAATCTCCTCACTACAGCATTGATTAATTAAGAGTGGCCGGCGTCGCGGCGGCGGCGCTGCTCGATGCCGCCACGCGCGGACAGCGCTCGCTGGCATTGGAATCGACTAAACTATCGCTCTGCGTGACATGTAATATAGCTTACGCTCGCGAGCCTGTTCGCTTGGCCTCCGTTCACCGCTGACCGCCGCTGTCAGCAGGACGCCATCATGTCGCGGCGCAAAAGTGCCTTACGCGGGCGCCCCTTACGTTACAATTGCCGCACCTTTCCCGCCGATTTAACGGAGTTCCATGTCCTCGCAAACAAACACCACGCAGCGACTCATCGTCGTTTCGAACCGCATGCCCTTCACGCTAAAGCACACGGACGGCCAGTGGCAGGCGGAGAAGAGCTCCGGCGGACTGGCCACTGCAATGGAGCCGCTGCTCACGCAGTCCAGCGGCATCTGGGTCGGCTGGTCCGGCGACACCAGCGATGCCGACGATCCAAGGCGACAGAAGATGCTGGATCACTGGGCGACGCAGGAGGGATGCCTGGCTGTGGAGTTGCCGCCAGACGTCGCGTACGGCTTTTACGAGGGCTATTCCAACCAGACTTTGTGGCCGCTGCTACACCATTTTCCGTCGCTGATGAAATTCAATCCCGAGTACTGGAAGGCTTACGTGGAAGCGAATCAGCGCTACCGGGACGTGGTCCTCGAGCACATGAAGCCGGACGACCTGATCTGGATTCACGACTATCACCTGCTGCTGTTGCCGCACATGTTGCGCGAGTCGGCCACGGACGCACGCATCGGCTTTTTTCTTCACACGCCGTTCCCGTCCTCGAGCATGTTCCGCCTGCTGCCGCGCCGTGAGGAGCTGCTGCAAGGGCTGCTGGGCGCGGATTATCTGGCATTTCATACGCACGCTTACCTGCAGAACTTCCGCAATTCCGTGCTGCGAATTCTGGGTTTCGACAGTCACATGGACCGCGTGCAATGCGGGGACCGCGCCGTGCGGCTGGATGCGCTACCCATCGGCATCGCGCC
>JACCYU010000117.1 GCA_013696315.1 Gammaproteobacteria bacterium
GATCCGCTCAATCTGGTGGGTTCGATCGTGCCCGGCGCGCGCGTGCCATCGCTCACTAATAACCGCGTTTTGTATCGCGATGGGGTTCCCGTTGCAACCCTGGCCGGCCGCCAGACGCTTCTGCTCGAAACCATGAGCGGCGAGAACGAGTGGCAGGCGCGCTCCGCGCTGTTACGGCGGCGGATGCCCGGCTACGCGGTCACCGATGGGCACACCGGCGGCGTCCCGCCGCGCCAACTGTAGTTATCGTTTGAACCAGGGACGGCTAGCCCCAGTATGGCTTAAAGAAGGAAAAATCCAAAGCTGCCGTTATTGCCCGGTCAGGCGATCGCGCGGCTGGCTCGCTTGCGTTCGTGTTCCTTCACATAACGTTTGCGCAGGCGGATGGCCTTCGGTGTGATCTCTACCAGTTCGTCGTCGTTTATGAACTCCAGCGCCTGTTCGAGGCTCATGCGTATTGCCGGCGTGAGAATTATGTTCTCGTCGCTGCCCGCAGCGCGGATGTTGGTGAGCTGTTTGCCCTTCAGTGGGTTGACGGTCAGATCGTTGTCGCGCGAGTGGATGCCGATTACCATGCCTTCATAAATCTGTTCGCCGGGCCCGATCACCAGCCGCCCGCGTTCCTGCAGGTTGAACAGCGAATAGGCCAGCGACTTGCCGGCGGCGTTGGCGATCAGCACGCCATTTCGCCGCTGGCCGATGGCCAGTGGGCTTGCCAGACCGTAATGATCGAACACATGGGTGACGATGCCGGTGCCGGAGGTGATGCCCATGAACTCAGTGTGAAAGCCGATCAGGCCGCGCGCCGGCACCATATATTCCAGCCGCGTGCGCCCCTGGCCATCCGGCTCGATGTGGCGCAATTGGCCGCGGCGCTGGTTGAGGTTGTCGATCACCGCACCCTGATGCGCGTCTTCGACGTCGGCGATCAATAATTCGTAAGGCTCGTGCACGCGCCCATCTACCTCGCGGGTGATGACCCTGGGTCGCGACACGGCCATTTCATAACCCTCGCGGCGCATGTTCTCCAGCAACACGGACAGATGCAGCAGGCCGCGGCCGGATACCTCGAAGCGATCCGGGTCGTCGGTATAGGCCACTTTGAGCGCCACATTGGATTTCAACTCGCGTTCCAGCCGTTCGCGCAGGTGGCGACTTGTCAGAAACTGACCTTCCTTGCCAGCAAACGGCGACTTGTTGACTTCGAACGTCATGTTCATGGTCGGTTCGTCCACCGTCAGCGGCGGCAGCGCCTCTGGTGTCCGTGGATCACAAATTGTGTCGGAAATATCGAGTTCGTCCATGCCGGTCAGCGCCACGATGTCACCGGCCTCGGCCTGTTCGACCTCGATGCGGTTTAGCCCTAAGAAGCCGAGAATGGTCAGCACCCGCCCGGAGCGCCGCGCGCCCTCGCGATCGATGATCGTCACATTGCTGCCCGCGCGTAAACGGCCGCGCTGGATGCGGCCGATACCGATCTGGCCGACGTAACTGTTGTAGTCCAGGGTTGTGACCTGCATGCGAAAGGCGCCGTCCAGGTCAACCGGCGGCGGCGGCACGCGCGCCACGATAGTCTCGAACAGCGGGGTCATGTCGCCGTCGCGTACGGTGTCGCGCAAGCCCGCATAACCGCGTAGCGCGGAGGTGTAAACGACCGGAAAATCCAGTTGCTCGTCGGTCGCATGCAGGGCGTCAAACAGGTCGAAGGTCTGTGTAAGCGTCCAGTCCGGCCGCGCGCCCGGGCGATCGATCTTGTTGATCACGACGATGGGCTTAAGACCCAGCGCGAACGCCTTGGCCGTGACGAAGCGGGTTTGCGGCATGGGGCCATCCACCGCGTCCACCAGCAGCAATACCGAATCCACCATGGACAACACGCGCTCGACTTCGCCGCCAAAATCCGCGTGTCCGGGCGTATCGACGATATTGATGCGATAGGTTTGATCGCCGGTACGCCACTGAATGGCGGTATTTTTGGAAAGAATGGTGATCCCGCGCTCACGTTCAAGGTCATTGCTGTCCATGATCCGTTCGGACGTAATATCGCGAGCGTCCAGCGTGCCGGACTGGCGTAACAGACAGTCGACCAGCGTCGTTTTGCCGTGGTCTACATGCGCGATAATTGCAATATTGCGGAGATCTTCGATCATTGAAGAATTTTTTGCGGTGCGGAAAGTCGGTCATTATCCGCCAGTCGGTGTGCTTTGCCTACCAAGCGACCTAGTATGGCGGGCTAGCGGTCGATACGAAGGTGCAAACGGCGGAGCAGGTGGTTGGCTAAGTAATGATTACAGATACACCGGGTCGGTCACGCTGGTCTGGTCACTCTGCGCGTCGGCGACTAAGATCAGCGTGGCGGCAATTCACGGCGGCGTTTACGCCATCGCGATCGCGCGACGCTTGGTATATACCATCAAATTCGGACTTATCGAACTCGGCGCCGGTTACCGCGGTTGCAGATGGGCAAGCAGCGTGTCGTCGCCGAGTGTGTGCTCAACCTGGTAGACCTTCGCGGGTAGTGCCGTTGCCGGTTTTGCCAGGTAAGAGGGTGAATCGCGATATTCATTGGTGGCCATCAAAATGGCTCGCGCCACCAAGGTCGGACGGTCCAGGTGAATATGGTGGCCGCTACGGCGAATCAGGATATGCAGCGAGTGCGGATTGCGGGTTGCGAGTTCGGTCTGCAGTTGCATCCACAACGCCTCCATCAGATCCCCTTTCCGGTCATGCGGCCACACGCGCTTGCCACGTGTCAGCACGACCACGGGCACATCCGGCCAGTGCGGCGCATTTAGAACCTGCATGGCGCTGACGCGAAAATACCGAAGCTCGTTCATGACTGCACTCATGGTCTTGCGGGAAGACATGAGATCGGTGACGGTCCGCGACAGGCGTGCGGGGATATTGGCGGGCACCGAAGCAGCCTGCGTCATCAGCACCGATGCGCCGCGACGCGGTGCTGTGCTTACGCCAATAGGCTCCGCTTCGAAGCGTTCGACCTGCCCGGGATGAGAGGATTCTACCAGCACGAGACCCGCCACCAGCTCAGGGAAAATGCTGGCAAAAAGCTGTGTGTCGTAGCCGCCATAGGAATGGCCGGTCAGCACGTAAGGCGGTTCGATCCCGCCACGTTTCAGCAGCGTATGAAGTTCAAGCGTATTTTGCAAGCTGGTTCTTGGCTCCTGGCTTGAGTCGCTCCAGCCGTAACCAGCGCGGTCGTACGTGCACGCGCGAGTGTAGGACGCCAGGCGTCGTTGAACGGTCAGCCATTCCAGCGCGGAGCCGCCCAATCCCGCGTCCATAACGACGGTCGGCGATCCGTGGCCGATGCAGTAGAGATGCAGTCGATGCGTACCGACATTAACGAGTCGCCCGGGGGGGCGTTCCACACTAATCGAAGCAGCACCGGCAGCGTTGGCTTGCGGCGCGGCGGTAATCAAACCCCACACTAATGCGGCGATCCAGAGCACACTACAGGGTCGCGATACGCGGCGATGCGGCCATTCTGTGTGAAGACGAGTTCTAGCGGAACGCTCAGAACTGACTGCAACTAATTTCAGGGCGCCAACCCCACTATTGCAATGTCCGAACGCAAATGTGCGATTAATATGCCAACAGTAGTCTTATCCCATTCTTTCAGTAATGCGGTGGGGTCTTCATCCCGAAATCGAGCTGCGTGCAATGGTCTCAATTTGTTGCACCGCACTATTTTAGGGCGAGGCCGCACGCAGATGGTTCGACCGGGAGCGATGCGGACGTGGGTGAGGCACCGGTCTGGGGGCACTTCGATCTGATCCAAGGGCGTTAATCTACGCGGAACTTGCGGGCCGGTCGCCAGTTCGGTCATGCTAAGAAAAAAGAGAGCCATATCAGACAGCGAACGCCACAAACGTTCCGTGGATTCGGCTGCGCTGGCACCAGTGATTGCCGCGCGCTTCCCTTTGCAGTTTTATGCGAGCTCGCCTTTCGCTTCGTCCGGTCGCTGTCGCTCGGCGACATTACCAGTTCCGTGCAAAACTCGTATGAAATGAAAGAGTTCTCGACTAATGACTCCCCAGCGCCCGATGCGCCAGCGCCGAATCATATATTCAGATCCTTGCAGGTACCGAATTTTCGCCGCTATTACCTGGGCCAGCTCATCTCCCTAAATGGCACCTGGATGCATTCGATCGCGCAGGCCTGGCTCGTTTATCGGCTGACGGGTTCAAGTTTTATGCTCGGTCTCGTGACATTTTGCAATCTTGCGCCGGTGCTCTTGCTGAGCCTGCTCGCCGGCGTCGTGGCGGACCGGTTCAACCGTCGCAAGATGCTCATCGTTGTGCATAGTTTCGCCATGCTGCAGGCGCTGCTGCTGGCCGCGCTGACCATCACCGATGCGGTCGAACCCTGGCAAATTGTGGTGCTGGCGACGGCCCTGGGCGCGGCGCGGGCGTTCGAGGTGCCCGCGCGCCACGCGCTAATCGGCGAGATTATTCCCCGTGAGCAACTCTCCAATGCGATCGGGCTGAGCTCCACCACCTTCAACGCGGCGCGCTTCGTGGGACCGGCGATTGCCGGCGCGCTGGTGGCATGGTGGGGTGAGGGGCCGGTCTTCCTGGTCAATGCGCTGTCCTTTTCGGCAATTCTGTTCGCGCTGATCGGGATGCGCCTGGAAAAGCGACCGGATCACCCTGCCAGCGCACGCTTAGGCGCCCATTTGATGGAGGGGCTGCGCTTCGCTGCCGGGCATGCTCAAATCAGGGGCGGGTTGTTGATGCTGGGCATAGTAAGCATGCTGAGCAGCGCGATCACGGTATTGATACCGGTGTTTGCGGCCGAGACGCACGCCGGCGACTCGCGACTGATGGGCGTCATGATGAGCGCCATGGGCGCCGGTGCGCTGCTTGGCGCCTTGCGTCTGGCGGCCCGGCCCTCCGGCGAGGGACTGGAGCGCGTGATAGGCTGGGCGGCGTTTGGCCTCGCGGTTGCCGCCTGCGTGTTTTCAACGGTGCATGTGCTGTGGCTGACCTTGCCGGTGCTGGTGCTCATCGGCTACGGACACACCAGCGCCGCGGCCTCGGCCAACGCGATGATTCAGTTACATACAGAAGACGCCTTGCGCGGGCGCGTCATGTCGATTTTCTCGATGAGTTTTCTGGGGCTTATGCCGATCGGCAGTTTGCTCGGCGGGTGGGCGGCTGAACATGTGGGAGCGTCCGCGACCATCACCTGGTTCGGGGTCGCCTGCGGATTAATGTCGTCGTTGTATTTGTGGTCGCTGTACAAGCCTGCACGTACCGATTCCCGGGCACGCCATGCCAATGGCCAAAGTCACGTGAATCGTTAAACCAGCGCTCGCAACCCTTGGACGAGCCGCCCGATGCCCGTAGTAACGGTTTCCTTGCGCAACGCGCCGTAGGCAATGCGCAAATAGCAGCCCGTTTCCGCACCGAACGCGGAACCCGGAATGACGGCTATTCGATACTCGCGGATCAGTCGCTCCACCAGCGTCATGTCCGGGATGTCGGTGTGTACGCGCAATAGGACATAGAATGCGCCCTCGGCGCGGGGCGGGTCGATTCGTCCCTCGAGTTCACCCAGTTGTCGGAGCACGGCTTGACGAACTTCGCCGATGCCGCGGATATTTTCGCGGGTGCAGGCCCAGTCCGACTCCAGCGCGCCCAGCGCGGCATGTTGCGCGACGGTGGGCGGGCAGATCAGTATGGTGTCCTGCACCTTGCCTACCGGTGAGATCAGTTGTTGCGGCAGCAGCATGTAGCCGATGCGCCAGCCCGCCAGCGCGTAGCCTTTTGAAAATGAGAATAACGAGAGCGTGAGTTCGTCCGCACCCGGCAGCGAGGCAGGGGAAAAATGCCGCGCGCCATCCCAGACGAAAGCCTCGTAAGCCTCGTCGCTGATGTGGTAGAGCCGGTACTTACGGCAAAGCGCGTTGACCTGTTCCAGCGCGGCTTGCGAATATATGGCGCCAGAGGGGTTATTGGGCGAAACGGTGACGATCACGCGGGTGCGCGCGGTGATGGCCGCTTCGATTAGGTCCGGGCGCAAATGATAATTTGCATCGGTGGAGACGGGCACCGCGCGGCAGCCACTCATGGTCACAGCCATTTCGTGGTTAAAGTAGTAAGGCGTAGGGAGGATGACTTCGTCGCCGGGCTCGGCGATGGCCAGCACCGCGTATAGAAACGCCATATTCGAGCCAGCCGTGATCATGATGCGATCTCGATCAGACACCGTGATGGCGTTGGTCGCGCCGAGCTTGTCGATCAGTGCCTCTCTGAGTTCGGGAAGCCCTTGCGCCTGACCGTAGCCGTGATTATCGGGGTCGGCGAGGCTCGCGTGAATGCGCGCGACTGCCTGGAGCGGCGGCGCGTAATGGACGACGCCTTGCCCTAAAGAGATGGTTCCGGGGTGCGCTCTTATCAGGGCCGCGATCGCCGGAATGATCGGCGGCTGCACCGCCTGTACGCGCAGGCTGGCGGCAAGGGCAACCTTGGCACGGGCGGAATTATTCATTTCTGGCATAACTGTTTCAGGCGCAAAGTATGGAAACAAATTCGGGGAAGCAGGTGCGGCCGCGCGCCTGTGCAAATCGCGTGCGCGGCGGTTCGAGGACCGCATGGCTGGCGGTGGCCTTAATATGGATCAGCGCCTGCGTTCACACACCGCCGTCAGACCAGCCCGAAGATGCTCCCGCGCATAAGCGCGACGCGGCGCCGCCCGTGACGCCGACGCCGTTCGAGGCCGAAGAAATGCCCGTCACTATCCCGAGCGAAGGCTGGTTTATCCTCGTCACCAAGGCCAGCCGTCAAATGGCCGTGTATTCCGACGGGGAGATCGTGCATCGCTATAACATCGGTCTGGGCTTTCAGCCTTCCGGTCACAAGCGCTGGGAAGGCGATGGCCGCACGCCGGAAGGAGATTATTCGGTGGCGATGAAAAATCCTCAGAGCCGCTATTTCCTCTCCCTGGGGCTAAACTACCCATTGCCCAGCGATGCGGCGGCAGGTTACGCGAAAGGTCGTATATCCCGGGAACAGTATCAGACGATCGAGGAAGCCCACAATGCTCGCAAAGTGCCGCCGTGGAATACCCGTCTGGGCGGCGAGATTTTCATCCACGGCCGCGGCGCCTCCAGCGACTGGACTCGCGGCTGCATCGCGCTGGAAAACGATGACATGCAGCAGCTTTATAACCTGGTCGATGTCGGCACACCAGTTACCATAATGCCCTGACCCACCATCTGCAAGCGCACCTGTCCGCATGATGAAATCTTTTTTCGCACCTACGGTCTCTGATACTATGTGGCGAAAGTACGCGACTGATAGATCATGCGGTCGGTCAAGCGTCAATAATAATACGAGAAATCAGGAACATGCTACGCGGCACAGCCGCATGGCGAAGGCGGGATGTCGGCAATGCTTGAATCCGGCGATTGACCGAGCAGTCAAGCAAGCTGAATTGATCTAGCACGGCCGCCTCACCGACAGGGACTTGGAATGTACGAATCTTATTACAAACTCCGTGATGAACCTTTCCGGCTGAGCCCGGATCCTTACTATTCCTTCAAGCACAGAAGTTACGTGCAGGCAGAGGGTTACCTGCGATACGGCGTGCAGCGTGCGGAGGGTATAGTCATGGTGACCGGTGTGCCCGGCACGGGCAAGAGCACGCTGGTCAGTGATCTGTTAAGTGATTTTCCGCCTTCGAAGTTGCTGACCGGTACCCTGGTCATAACGCGCCTGGAGACTGACGATCTGTTTCGAACAGTCGCGTTCGCCTTCAATCTGTCCGTCGAAGGCATGGATAGAGCCAGTGTGCTGCGTACCCTGGAGCTCTTCCTCACCGAAAACGCACAGGCCGGCAAGCGCGCCTTGCTGATAGTCGACGAGGCGCAGAATATGTCTATAGATGGGCTTGAAGACCTGCGACTCCTGACCAACCTGCAAAAGGGCAATCGGCCGCTGTTGCAGATCTTCCTGCTCGGCCAGGAAAGCCTGCGTGACAAGGTGCAGGATCCGAAGCTGAAACAGCTGTTGCAGCGGATCATTGCCGCGTCCCACCTCGATCCGCTGGAACCGGACGAAGCCCGGGATTACATTGAGCAGCGCTTGCAGCGCGCAGGCTGGCAGGGCGATCCCGAAATTACGGACGACGCCTTTATCCTGATTTACAAATACAGCAGCGGCATCCCGCGGCGTATTAACCAGCTTTGCAGCCGCCTGTTTCTGTATGGCAGCGTTGACGAAAAACATGTGCTGGAGGCGGCTGACGTGCAGGCCGTGCTGGAGGATTTCCGCAAGGAATTGCTATTGCCGGCTGACGAACAGCACGAAATCGAGGAGATTTCGCGCGCCTACACACGCGCCGCGAAGAGCGGCGCCAAAAGTGCCTCATACCAGCCGCGCGTGGTACCGCCCTCGGTGCGTCCAGTCGAACATGACAAGAGCGACGCGACACGACCACCAAACGCTGAGCGTTTTAATCGGGCAGAGAAATCCGGTGCGCCAGCGCGAGATAACCGTGTCGCCCCTGGGCGCGCGAACCAGGAACGCGGCGGCGGTTCGCCGCCGCATCTGCAGTCGGTCATCAACCAGAAGTCATCCGTGAACGAAGCACTGAAATCACTGGAAGAAGAGCGTACGCC
>JACCYU010000118.1 GCA_013696315.1 Gammaproteobacteria bacterium
GCAAGTGCGCGGCTGGTGCCGAGGAAAGGACTTGAACCTTCACGAGGTTACCCCCACTAGCACCTGAAGCTAGCGCGTCTACCAATTCCGCCACCTCGGCGTTTAGAAAATTCACTGATGCGCTTCATGGACGCCGCAATGTACCTACCGTCAAATCGATTGTCAATTTTGCTCGCGCCGCTTTGCGGCGCCCCGATTCCACTACGCATGATCCAGAACCTATGAGAAAAAACACGCCGCGCAACGATCCGTTCGCGGAGCGCGAAGCGCGCAAATACGAACGGCCCGTGCCCAGCCGCGAAATGATTCTGGAGATAATCGCCGAGCAGTTGGGGCCGCTGGCGCTGGACGAACTACTGACGTGTCTCGATGTTACCGAGCCCGACGATATCGAGGCGCTGACCCGCCGGCTGCGCGCCATGGAGCGCGATGGCCAGTTGGTGCGCAATCGCCGCGGCGGTTATCTGCCGGTGGACGAGCGCGATCTGATCCGCGGTCGCGTCATCGGACATCCGGACGGCTTTGGTTTCCTAAAACCCGACGAAGGCCAGGACGACCTTTTTCTCTCCGGGCGCGAGATGCGCGCGCTGATGCATGGCGATCGCGCGGTTGTGCGCGTTGTGGGCATCGATAGACGCGGCCGCAAGGAGGCCGGTCTGGTCGAGGTGATCGAACGTCACAATGTGCAGGCGGTCGGACGTTTCTTTACGGAGCGCGGCGTCGCCTTCGTCGTGCCGGACAACAAACGGCTGCATCAGGACATTCTGATTCCGCCCGTAAACGTCGGTGACGCCACACAAGGGCAGATCGTGATCGCCGCCATCGTGGAACAACCCAGCAAGCGCAGCCAGCCCATCGGCCGCATCGTGGAAGTGCTGGGCGATCATATGGCGCCGGGCATGGAGATCGACATCGCCGTGCGCGCGCATTGCCTGCCTTACGAATGGCCGGACAAGGTGCTGGACGAAGCGTCCCGCTTTCCACCCGAGGTGCCGGAGCACGCTGGCGTGGGTCGCATCAACCTGCGCGAGCTTCCGCTGGTCACCATCGACGGAGAGACCGCCATGGACTTCGACGATGCGGTGTATTGCGAGCCCGAGGGCAAGGGCTGGCGGCTGCTGGTGGCGATCGCGGACGTATCGGCCTACGTGCAGCCCGGCAGTCCGCTTGATATTGAGGCGCAGCGCCGGGGCGCCTCGGTTTATTTTCCGGGGCGCGTAATACCCATGCTGCCCGAAGCGCTCTCCAATGGCCTGTGTTCGCTGAATCCACAGGTCGATCGCCTGTGCATGGTTTGCGAGATGCGCATTGGTGGCGACGGGCGCATCGGCAAATCGCGGTTCTTCGAGGGCATTATGCGTTCCGCCGCACGGCTGACCTACACGCAAGTAGCGGCCATGGTGGTGGAGCGCAAGATGGCGCCCCGACGGAAGTACGCGCGGTTGGCGCCGCACCTGGACGATCTTTACGCGCTGTACCGGACCTTGCGCAAAAAGCGTGAGCGCCGCGGCGCGATCGACTTCGACACGGTGGAAACCCAGATCCAGTTCGGCGCCGGCGCCAAGATCGAGCGCATCGTGCCGACTATGCGTAACGAGGCGCACAGAGTCATCGAGGAATGCATGATCGCCGCCAATGTCGCGGCGGCGGAGTTCCTGGTTAAACGCAAAATGCCCGCGCTGTACCGCGTACACGAAGGGCCGAAAGCCGATCGCCTGACCGATCTGCGCGACTTTCTAAAGGAGACGGGGCTTAACTTAACCGGCGGAGACGAGCCGGAGCCAAAAGATTACGCGAAATTGATGGACAAAATCGCATCGCGCCCCGACGCGCACCTGATCCAGACGGTGCTGCTGCGCTCGCTATCGCAGGCGGTTTATTCGCCGCACAATGACGGCCACTTCGGTCTGGCGCTGCCGGCTTACGCGCATTTCAGCTCGCCCATCCGCCGTTATCCGGATTTACTCTTGCATCGCGCGATCCGTCACATCTTGCGCGAAGAAAAACCGGGAAGTTTCGAGCATGGCCACGACGCGATGGTGGCGTTGGGCGAGCACTGCTCAATGACCGAACGACGCGCCGACGAGGCCACGCGCGACGCCGTGAACTGGCTCAAGTGCGAATTCATGCGCGACAAGGTCGGCGAGGAGTTCGACGGCGTAATCAGTTCCGTGACCTCCTTTGGCGTGTTCGTGGAACTGCACGAGATTTACGTCGAGGGGCTGGTGCACATCACTGCTTTACCCAAGGACTATTACCGTTTCGATCCCGTGGGACATCGGCTGCGCGGTGAGCGCGGCGGCCGCGTTTACCGCCTGGGCGATGGCTTGCGCGTGAAGGTGGTGCGCGTGGATCTGGACGAGCGAAAAATCGACTTCGAGCCGCTGGAAACACGCGCGTCAGCCGATAAAGGCACGCACAAGAAACGCCGCAAGCGCGCCCGCGCCTGATGCGCGCGCCCCAAGTCATATCCGGCATCCACACGGTGTTGTCCGCGTTGCGCAACGACCCGGGCAATGTTGAAGAACTGCGTGTTGATCGTGCCCGGCACGATGCGCGCGTCAACGAACTGCGCCAGCTTGCGCAATCGCTCAACATCCCGCTGCGCGAAGTCGATGGACAGACACTGGAGCGGCAGACGCAGACCCGCCGTCATCAAGGTGTGTGCGCGTCGTATCGCGCCGCGCCCACGCTGACTGAAAGTAATCTTTACGATCTGGTCGAACGGACCGAGTGTCCGTTGTTGCTGGTGCTGGACTGCGTCACCGATCCGCATAATCTGGGCGCCTCCCTGCGCACCGCGGAAGCCGCGGGCGCGACCGCCGTGATTACCCCGCGGGATCGCACGGGGGCGATCAACGCGACCGTACGCAAGGTCGCCAGCGGCGCGGCCGAACGCCTGGCCGTGGCGCAGGTGACCAACCTCGC
>JACCYU010000119.1 GCA_013696315.1 Gammaproteobacteria bacterium
GGTCGCGCACCAGCATCAGCTGGTCGCGGCCCCGGTCGAACAGGCCGAAAGCGAATTCGCCGCGTAACCGTGACAGCATGCCCTCCATGCCATAAGTTCGATACAGGTGCAACGCGAGCTCGGAATCGCTCTTGCTCCTAAAGCGCGAGCCGCGTGAGGTCAGGTCGGCGCGGATGCGCTTGTAGTCGTAGAACTCGCCGTTGTGCGTCATCAGCACGTCGCCGTCTGCGGACAAAAACGGCTGACGACCGCGGTTCTGATCCAGATCGATAATGGACAGCCGCGCGTGACTGAAGCCCACGCCGCGCCCTTCCAGCGTTTCGTAGCCGAAACCGTCCGGACCGCGATGACGAATAATGGCGGCCATCGCCACTAGGATCTCCGGGTCCACTGGCCGTTTCGGGTCGGCGTGGATGTAACCTGCGATTCCGCACATTAGTTCTGATTCCTCAAACAAGTGTCCGCGAAGGACGCAGAGAACGCGAAGATAGGTTAATCTCAAAAAGTTAATCGGGTAAATTGAGGCTCCTAGCACTGAACTCACCGCGGCCGGTGGATGCGCCCTAGAAATGGGGCTTTACCCACCCTGCGCCAACTTGCATGACCTTTCGTTGCGTCTTTCGCGCCCTTCGCGGACGATTAATCCTTTCGCTGTACCGGCGTGTCGATGACCTGATGGATGCGCTGCACGATGCTGGTCAACAGCGCCATGCGCAGGAACACGGCGCCGCGCGCCTGCGCGAAATACCAGTTGTGCGGCGTATCGTCCAGTTCGGTTGAGAGCTCGTCGCCGCGCGCGAGCGGGTGCAGAATAATCGCCTCGGATTTCAGCGGCGAGGTGGGCGAGAGTCGCAGGTCGCTGCCCATCCGCTCGAAACTGTCGCCCACCCAGGCGATGGAATTGATATACACCACGTCCAGCGCCGGCAGCTCGCGGTCGAGATCGGAGGCCACGCGAATCTTGAGCCCGGCCGCATCCAGTTCCTCGCGCTGCCCGTCATCGAATGCGTTGTCGCTGTCGTAGATGATCACCAGTTCCTCGAAGGCGCCGGGAAACAGGCTTAGCAGCAGCACCAGGCTACGCACGGTGCGCATGCGCGCCGGCACGCCGATGATGCCGATGCGCACGCGGCGCGCGGGCGCGACGTTTTCATCCATCAATTCCGGCCGCCACTTGAATATGGTGAAAAGATCGGACAGTGCCTGCGTCGGATGTTCGTCGATACCGTTGCCGCCGTTGATGATGGGGATGCGCAAGCCTGGCAACATCTCGTAGACGGCCTTTTCGCTGGAGTCGCGCAGCACCACCACGTCGCCGTAGTTGTTGAACATCTCGGCTACGTCCTTGAGCGATTCGCCCTTCGCAATGCCGGTGCTGCCGGCGCTTAGAATGGACATCACGTCACCGCCCAGCCGGTGCCAGGCGCTCTCGAACGACAGCCGCGTGCGCGTGCTCGGTTCGTAAAACGCGTTAATCATGATCTTGCCGTTGAGCGGCAACTGCATCAGGTGCGGCGTGACTTCGAAAAACGCTGCCAGCCGGCACAGCTGCAATACCTTGTCCCGATCGAACTGTCGCGCGGAGACGATGCAGCGATTGGCCAGATCGATCAGCGGCGCCGGATCTCCGGCGATCCGATTCAGCAGATTTTGCGGATGCTCCAGCCCGGCGCGCCAGTCGTGCGGCTGCACCGGTTCCCGTAACAAGGGATGCGGGGGTTTCACCAGAGTTCTCCGTTTTTCCAGTCCTGGTAGAAAAAATAGAGCAGTACGACTGGCGCGGTCATGGTGATTGCCAGCGCCGCTATGACCATCACCGACAAAAACTCGGTCGAGGCGATCACGCCGATTCTCCGTGATTGGGAGCAGCTTCGTTGAGCCGAGCCCAATTGAATCGATGCGGTTTAAGCCAGGTTGTTGTCAGCACAATCATCATCGATACGCTTGCTCCAACCAGCGCCGCCACATACCAGCCGATAATGAAATAACCAGTAAGCCCGGCCGCGCTGCCGACGATCATTGCGACTGTAGCGCCCGTGGCATTGGCGCCGCGCCAGTAAAGACCCGCGGCGATCGGCCAGATGGTGCTCGCTACAAACGCGCCCGCGAAGTTCAGCACTTGCGCTAGATTGGAGATACGCGGCGCACACAGGGCCCAGGTGAGTACACCCAGGCCCAGAATCACCAGACTGGTCACTCGGCGCAGATGTGGCGCGGAGGCATCTGGACGCAAATGGCGATGATAGATATCTTCGGTAACTAGCGTGCTCGTGGCGTGTACGAGAGAGTCCATGCTGGAGCATAAAGCCGCGAACACCACGACCAATACAAGGATCGCGCCAGTAACCCCCAGGATCTCGGCCGATATTAACGGTCCGATCATGTCCGCCGAAGGGACATTGAGATTCAAGGCGGGCGCTGCTAGCCCGATGAATCCGGCCACGATAGGGGTCGGTGCCCAGATCAGGCCCGCGATGAGAAATGCCTTGAAACCCACGCCCTCGCGAAAGGCGAATGACCGGCTCCACCACACGTTGGAGTGAAATATCTCGCCCATGCCGAACAACAGGTTGTTGAACAGAAACATAATGGCCGCGGGCATCAACAGGTCGAGCAGGCGTGGCCGCTCACGAGCGACGGCCGTGTGAATATCGTGAAAGCCTATAATATCAATGGCTAATACCGCGGTTACCGCTAGCCCAACCAGGATCAGCATCGCCTGGATATAGTCCGTGCCCACATCCGCGCGAAAGCCTCCCAGGAACGTGTAACTGACCGCGAGCCACAGCACGACCGACATGCCGTAGATGTAGGGAATGCCGGTCAGCGCGTTAATCAGGATGCCTCCGGCCATGCCCATGCTCACCAGCCATCCGAAGCAAAAAAATAGCGAGATGACGAGGAACACTCGCCACGCCGTGTTGCCGTATCGCAGCCGCATGAAGTCGCCGGCAGTATAGCCCGTGGGCATGAGTTTGCGGATGCGTGTCGCCATGGGCGCGAATAGAAGCAATCCAACGGCGCCCAGACTGTAGCCGAGCACACCCCAAAGCCCCATCGTATAGACGAGCTGCGGGGCCAGCAAAGTCGTATTGCTGGTCACCCAGTTGGCCATGACGGTGGCGGTGCCCAGACCAAGGCCCAGCTTGCGGCCGGCCAGCACGTACTCGTCCAGTTCTTTGTCCTGATGCCCCCAGTACCAGCCGAGCGCCACCCACAGCGCGCTGAAGGCGCCCAGAATAAGCCAGCCGACCATCGGGTCCAGCACGGCGCTCTCGGCCGCGTTCATGTCGTCACCACGCGAACGATCTCCTTGATGGCTTCATCCGTGCTTAGCACGCGTGCGAAACGGTCTTTCATGGTAGTGATAGTGGCCTGCTGCAGCTCGGGGGTCACAGTCGCGCAGCAGTCCTCCACCAAGGTCGTGTAAAACCCTAAGTCGCAGGCGTCCCGGATGGCGGTGGACACGCACTCGTTGGTGTACACGCCGGCCACGAACAGGCTGGCGATGTTCAGATTGCGCAACACGTATTCCAGATTGGTGGAGTTGAACACGCCGCTGGCGGTTTTATTGATAACAATTTCGTCCCCCTGCGGCGCGACTTCGGGAATAAACTCGGCTTCCTTGGAGTCGGGTGCCGCGTGCAGTCCCAGACGCTTGTGGCCGAACCCGCGGTCGCGCCCGTCGCGGGTGAGCGACTGGATGCGGGTGTGTATGACTTCCAGTCCATGCCTGCGGAATGCGTCCTGCAGACGCCGCACATTCGGCAACGCGAGTTTCTTCAGGCGGCTGAAGTAATACTCTTGCGCCGCCGGTGTAAGGCTGGGCGGCTGCCCATCGGCGAAGACGCCATAGCCCGGCGCGGCGTCCAGATACTGCAAATCGATCACCAGCAGCGCCGTGCGATGGTCGCGCAGCGACTTGACGACCTCCAACGGCTCGGTGATGGATTCTCGATATGTGTCCCGCAGCGGGTCGAGATTCTCGACGTTTTTTTTCGTCGGTGTTCCAACATGAACAGCCCTTGATTCTCAGTTGGCCAGCCTGCAAAGCGTGTTCAACAGCACGTTCGCGCCGATCTCGATATCTTCCCAGGCCGTCCATTCCGCCGCGGAGTGGCTGCGACCTTCCTTGCTGGGCACGAAAATCATGCCGGCGCGCGTGAGCCCCGCCATCATCTGCGTGTCGTGCGCGGCGCCGCTGGGCATGCGCATCGCTTTTACGCCGGCGGCGCGCGCGACTTCGTGGATGATATGCACCACGCCGGAGTCGCACTTGACCGGCGTGATCTCGCTGACGACGTCGAACTTGAACATCAGGTCGCGTCGCTGAGCGATTGTCGTCAGGGTACGGCGGAAAGCGTGGGCCAGATCATCCAGGGTGGTCTGGTCCGTGTCGCGGCATTCGAACGAGAATTCAACTTTTCCCGGCACCACATTGGCCGCGCCGGGAAAACACTCGACCCGGCCGATCGTGGCGGTGCTGCGTTGGCCGCCGTTTTCTTCCAGAATACGCGGGATCTCGCCGGAGAACTCGGCCAGCCCCTGCAGCGCATCGCGGCGCAAGTCCATGGGCGTGGTGCCAGCGTGATCGGCGCGTCCGCTCAAGGTCACATTCCACCGGAACAGGCCGGTGATGGCCTCAACCACACCGACGCTGATGCCCTGTCTATCCAGTACCGGACCCTGCTCAATGTGCAGTTCCACGAACGCATGAACACTGTTGGGTCTGCGATTGGCGCGCAGCATCTGCGAGGCGTCCAGCCCGCGTTCGCGCATCGCCGCGTCCAGGGTCACGCCGTCGAGATCCCTGGCGGCGTGAATGCTTTCCGGCGTCAGCCGGCCGCAAAGCGCCTGCGAACCGAGCATGCCGCCGAAGCGCCCTTCCTCGTCGGTGAAGGCCACGGCCTCCAGCGGATAACTAACGGTGAGCTTCTGCTCCTTGATCGAGCGCAGGCATTCCAGACCGGCCAGCACGCCCAGCGCGCCATCCAGATGACCGCCGCCCGGCACGGTGTCCAGATGAGATCCGGTCATCACGCCGGGACGCTCGCCGTCCCATTCGTAACGCGCGTGAATATTGGCCGCGCCATCTATGTGCAGATCGAGTCCCGCGGCCTTGATCCGCGCTTCAAGCCACGCGCGCGCCGCCCAGTCGCCTTCGCTGAACGCCATGCGGTAAAGACCCAGATCCGCATGCCGGCCGATGGCCGCCAATGTTTCCACGTCGTGACGCAGACGCTCGAAGTCGATACGCGCCTGCATCAGGCATCCCGTGTCCGGGCCGCGCCGATCAGGATCACCGACGCGGTGGCGGCGAACACCAGCAAGCCGGCGGCGAAGAATCCGAACGCGCGCGGCAAAGGATGATGATTGATATCGACGGCCACAGGTTTGCTCCAGACGCCGGCCTGGCTCGTATCGCGCAGCCGGTAAAAATACCTGCCCTCTTCCTTGCCGCTCATGACCCGCGCGGTGTCTGGGCCCCGGTAAATCGTGACCGCCTTGCGAAAGCCGCGACTGGCGGACTCCTGCAGTTCGAAGCGCGCATCGGACGCACCGTGCCAGCTCAACGTAAAAAAGCCGGCGGTGGCGACCTGTGTGTCGGTGCTGAGCGTGGGTGGCTTAGCGGTTTCGCGGTCCGGGACGGCGCGTACTGGCTGCGGACAGACTTGCGCGAACATCAAGGCGCACATCAGCATCGCTGAACCGAGACGCGCACGCGCGTAGCACCTTCGCGTACCGGCGCCGCTGATCGTCAACTGTTCCACCACCATTTTTCTTAAACGTTAGAATTCGGAGTGAAGTCGCACATCGAACGTCACCGCCTCCGCCTAGCCTGTGGCGGCAGAGATTTCGCGGTGGTTTACAAGCAAAAAATGTGCAATCGCTGGTATCAGGATGACGGCGCCATGAGCCAGTCGCGCCAGCTCCGGAACAGCGCTTCGCCGCTCGCCGCGATCACTGAACGGGACTCCAGGCTTGACTTGAACACCGGCTCGCCCGCCAGGGTGCAGCTGAAGCCGCCGGCCTCGGTGAGAATGAGGCTGCCGGCCGCAAAGTCCCACAGCTTCTGTCCGCCGTGCAAATAGACGTGGCCGCGTCCGGCCGCGACCCACGCCCATTCCAGCGCGGAGGAGCCGAAGTTACGCTGCGAGGCATAAGGTGGATCGCTTATCAGTCTGCGTGCAAGGCCCGCGGGCAGGCGCTTGAAATCGACCATGCCGACGGTTCGTGCGAGTGACGGGTTTGGCGGCGGCGAAGACAGACGGCGCCCGTTGAGCCTCGCGCCAGCGCCCTTGTCGGCACGAAAACATTCCCGGCGCGTGGGATCGTAGATGATGCCCATCACGGGCTCACCATGCGCCAATAACGCCAGGGAGATTCCAAAACAGGGCAGTCCGGTGGCGAAGTTGCTGGTGCCGTCCAGGGGATCGAGACACCATAACGGTTGCTCGGAATCGGTGAGCAACTTGGCCTGTTGCACCGACGGCATCTCTTCGCTCAAAAATGCGATCTCCGGCCAGCTCTTTTCAAGCTCGTCGCGCAGCCGCTGCTGGATGGCGAGATCGGCCTCGGTAAGAACGCTGCCGTCCGCCTTGATATGGTGATCTACCTGCTCGAAGCGGGGCAAAAGCTCCTCATCGCCGGCGCGCATGACCAGACATTGCACTTCTGCGGACTGCGGTGACATGATTGGTGGGTTAGTGATTTGCAAGACGCGACGAGGGAATTCTACGATGCGGTGGCGGCGCACGGTGCT
This sequence comes from Gammaproteobacteria bacterium, assembly GCA_013696315.1. Classification (NCBI taxonomy): domain Bacteria; kingdom Pseudomonadati; phylum Pseudomonadota; class Gammaproteobacteria; species Gammaproteobacteria bacterium. The sequence continues at coordinate 6,764 of JACCYU010000119.1, forward strand.
GGGAAGGTCGCAAGTATACCGCTTCCGGCCCGCGGACCCAAAGGCAGTTTGCGCGCATGTTCCGGCAGAGCCTCAGGCGTGGGCGAACACGGAAAGTCGTGTGGTCCGCGAAATTCCTGACCTGCATACGATCGCGGCGGGGTCTGCGCGTTGCGCGACACTCTGGTAATGTGCCCGAACATGCGCCAACGTAAATCTGCAGACGGTGTTCTGAATTATGTGGCGTTGCCAGTCATCGAGCCCTGCATGATAGAAAACTTATGAGTAGCGCGCACCATTCCGGCATAAAGACCGAGGGGCGCCTCGACGGTATTGCGGCTCACGCTGCGCTCGACCGACGCTCGATGCTGGATGGCGTTAGTCGCCGCCTTGCGCCCCTTGTAGCCCACACGCTGAATGTAACGTACTGGAAGCAGGTGTTGCTGCTGGGATTAAGTTACTGGCTGGGCGGCGAGCTCGGCACGCTGGTCGGCAGTGGCTACGGCGGCATTTCCCCGTTGTGGCCGCCGGCGGGTATCGCGCTGTTCGCGTTTCTGGTGGCGGGGCGGCGGTTGTGGCCCGGTATCGTGCTTGGCTCATTGCTGCTGGGATTCACCGGCAGGGCCGCGTGGGGAGTCAGTCTGGTTACCGGGATCGGACATTTGTTCGAGGCCATGCTCGGCGTTTATCTGCTGCGGCTGCCACGCATCGATTTCAAGTTTGGCATGCAGCGCGTCACGGACGTGCTGTTGCTGACCGGACTCGCTGTGGGCGCGGCGCTCATAGCCTCCATGTGCGGCGCGTTCGCCATGGCTATTGCGGAGCTGGCGCCGTGGAGTGACGTGCGCATGATCTGGTTGACCTGGTGGCTGGGTGATGCTGTTGGCATTATCGTTGTTACGCCCTTGCTGCTGGTGTGGCGGCCCAAGCGCCAGGTCAAGTTCGGCGCCCGTCAACTCACCGAACTTGGGGCACTGCTCGGCGCGGTAATGATCACGGGCTGGCTCAATTTTTATCTGATCGACGAGCATCAGCTCAATATCCCGTTGATGCTTTATCTCATGCTGCCGTTCACTATTCTGACAGCTGCGCGCTTCAGGCAGCATGGCGCGACCCTGGTGTCGATGCTGGTGTGCGTGGTGATGCTTTGGGGAACCCGCCATGGTTACGGCGCCTTTGAGCCGTATGCCGGCCTCGACCGGCTGCTGCTCAGTATCTTCTACATCGCGATGACCGCATTCACGGCGCTGAGTGTTGCGGCGTTATTCGCCGAGCGCCTGCACACGGAAAAGGCGCTGTTCGCCAGCCGCGAGCAATATCGCACCCTGGTCGGCACCATGAACCAGGGGCTCGGGGTGCAGGACAAACACGGCTTGGTGACCTACGTCAATGATCGCTTCTGCGAAATCGTAGGCTACGGACGCGAGGAAATCGTCGGTAAGCCGGTGACCGCGCATATTGGCGACATCAACCAGGCTTTATGGCTGGAATTGATCAGCGCCCGCCGTTTCGGCAAGACCGAGCCTTATGAACTCGAGGTCAGACGCAAGGATGGTCGCCGGGTTTACTTGCAGGCGTCGCCGCAGTTGATCTTCGACGAGGATGGCGCGCCTGCCGGTAGCTTCGCCGTGTATACCGACATCACTCAGCGCAAGCGCATCGAGACCACGTTGAGCGGCCGGCGCGAAGTGCTGGAGCGGCTGGCTACCGGCGCACCACTGGCCGAGGTGCTGGCTACTCTGGCGGAAACGGCCGAGGACGCGCGATCGGACATGCGTTGCTCGGTCATGATTGTGGAAGCCGGGCGGCTGCGGATCGGCGCCGCGCCGAGCCTGCCTGATTTTTACGTGGACGCCCTGCATGATATCGATATTGGCGGTGGTAGAGGCGCGGACGCCACCGCTGCGCGTACGGGAATGCGCATGATCGTCGACGATGTGCTGACGCACCCGTACTGGTACGCATACCGCGGGCTCGCGCGCCGCGCCGGCGTGCGGTCGTGCTGGAGCGAGCCGATTGTGTCGTCGCGCGGCGAGATTCTCGGCGCGTTCACCATGTATCATGCGGATGCCCGCCGCCCGGAGCAGTCGGACCTCCAGTTCCTGGCGGCGACCGCGCGGGTCGCCGCGGTAGCGATCGAACAGCGGCGCAAGGAAGAGGCGCTAAAACAGAGCGAAGAACGTTTTCGGCAACTGGCCGAACACATCCGCGACGTATTCTGGATGACCGACGCCGACGGCACCTGGCGATATATCAGCCCCGCGTACGCGCGCGTATGGGGGCGCTCGCTGCAGAGTCTTTACGATGACCCCGACAGCTGGATTGAGGCAATCCATCCCGATGATCGCAATAGTATCGGGCATAGGTTTTTTGCCAGGGTGCCGCAAAGCGATTCCGTTCAGGAGTACCGCGTGGTGCTGCCGGACGGCTCGATCCGCTGGATCCGCGATCGGGCGTTCGCCATTCGCAACGAAGCCGGTGAGCTTTACCGCGTGGCGGGCGTCGCCGAGGACGTTACCGAGGACAAGCTCGCGACGCAGCAGGCCCGCGAGCATCAGGACGAAATCGCGCACATGGCGCGCCTGAGTTCGGTCGGCGAGATGGCGTCCAGCCTCGCGCATGAACTGAACCAGCCGCTGGGCGCGGTAGCCAACTACTGCAAGGCCGGCCTGCGGCTGTTGCGCAGCGGTGCGAGCGAAACGCAGCGCATCGGCGAGGCACTGGAGAAAGCCTCCGCTCAGGCGCAGCGCGCCGGCGACATTATTCATCATATTCGGGATTTTGTACGCAAGGACCCGCGCCGCAGGGCGTGTATCCAGCTCAACGACGTGGTGCGCGAAGCGGTGCGGCTGACCGAAGCGGATATTCGCAAGAAACGCTGTGTGGTGCGGCTTAGACTGCTCGAGCCACTGCCGCCGGTTATAGGTGATCGAATCCAGCTCGAGCAGGTGATCCTGAACCTGGTGCGAAATGGTACCGAGGCGATGATGGACGTTAATGCTCACTTGCGCGAACTGGTGGTATGTTCCCGCCTCGTTGATGAGCGCACGGTGCGCGTGTCGGTGCAGGACAGCGGCGCGGGGCTGGACGACGAAACCTTAAGGCGCATATTCGATCCTTTCTACACCACCAAGAATGACGGCATGGGCATGGGGTTGCCTATCAGCCGCTCGATTATCGAGGCGCATGCCGGACACCTTTGGGCGGAACAACGGCTGCCGCCGGCAAGCGGCGCGATCTTTCACTTCAGCTTGCCGATAAGCCGGGAATGCGCGACATGATGCGTTCCGAGGTCTCGGCGCCGCCACCGCGACACGCTGTCCGATGAGCGGGTCGGCTGCATTCAGTACGCCACCGACTGTTTTTATTGTCGATGACGATCCAGCCATGCTGGATTCCGTCAGGCTGCTGCTCGAATCCGCGGGGTTGTCTACGGAGTGTCATTCCAGCGCGCGCAGCTTTCTCGACACCTACAGGACGCACCGGCCCGGCTGTCTGATCCTGGATGTGCGCATGCCAGAAATGAGTGGACTGGAGTTGCAGGAATTGCTCGCGGTAAGAAGCGTGAACATACCGATGATCTTCATCACCGGCCATGGCGACGTGCCGATGTCAGTCAAGGCGATGAAGTCGGGCGCGCTGGATTTTCTGGAAAAACCTTTCGATGACGAAACCCTGGTGTTTTGCGTACGGCAGGCGCTGGAGCAGGACGCGCACGCCCGCGAGGTGGAGGCGCAGAATTCTTCGGTGGCGGTGCGCTTCTCGCGCCTGACAGAACGTGAACAGGAGGTGATGAGCCTGGTTGTCACCGGCCGGTCGAACAAGGAAATAGCCTTGAAGCTGCATTGCAGTCATCGCACGGTCGAGGTGCATCGCTCCCGCCTGATGGCCAAGATGGAGGCGCACACACTGCCCGAACTGGTGTCGATGGCCGCGGTCTGCGGGCTGGATACGAATCAGATTTCGACCTGATCGCAAGGTGGCCAAGGGCCTCGTGGGCTCTGGACACAGCGTCCCTGCCTGATGTCGGAACTACCCCGTTTGAAATACGGGTTGCCACGTACGTAGTCGCACGGATTAAATTGGCGCGCGGGAAGAATTACCTTACAGACTTCGAATGTACGACTGAATGCGTGGCACAAACAGCGTATTCACGTTCTCTCGAACACTCCACAAATTCCTTACAGTATACCTTCGGGAGGCAGTATGAGTTCAGGCGTTAACGCTCAGATTGAAGAGATGGCCAATGCGTGGACGCGTTGCCAGGGGCAGTGGTGGGATAGCATGTTCGGTATCAGTAGCGGGCAGTTCGGATTGCCCTGGGAAAATGTATTTAGCCGGCAGCTGGAAATGAGTGAAGACACGGTTAACTGCGTGTTGCAGCAGCAATCCGATTGCATCCACATGGTGTTGAAAAATTCGCGCCCGGGCGACGGCGCGCCCAAGGTCGCCAGCGAATGGAGCGAGCAGCTCGAAAATGCAGTGCAGCACTGGATCGATGCGCAGCAGCAGGCGTGGAGCAGCTGGTTTAGGGCGGTGAAGCAAATGGATCCCTATCGGGCGCACGGCCATTCGAAGCGAAAGCCCGCGAGCCACGCCGACAAAGTCTTTGAAGCGTGGCAGGAGGCGACACAGACGACCTTGCGGGCGCAGGCCGACTGGATGTCCAGCGTGGCCCCGGCCGGCGGGCATGCGAGCGAGCAAGTCGCGCAAGCAGCAAAATCCGCAGGCAACGGCGCGCAGCGACTCGGTACGCAGAGCGCCAAGAAGGCGAACTCGGGCGCAACAGCATCGAAGGGCGCTGACTCCAGACGCACCGCCTGATCGTCACCAGGAGTGCTGGCACCGCGACCCTCAAGCGGCGGTCCAGCACGTAGGCGTGCGGCGCCGGCTGTAGAGGCGCGGGCACGCAGACTTTATCGCACGGGGCTTAAGCCACGCCCTGGGTCACGCCATCGTAACGAGACCGCTTGTTTGCCAGCGCTGGCGGGCTCATGATCGTGTCACCTCTTTTTGATACGTTGGCTGGGGTGCTCGGGACGTCATCCCAAATGATATTGCACCGCATTACGGGTAAGTACGTACGTAGCCGTACGAATAGAGAATGCGCGCTAAGTGCTTTATAAGTATATAAGACTCTCTGCCACACGGATGTGTGTTGTTCATGTCCCAGAGAGGCCATTCACACGTACAGCGGGAAATCGCTATGGACCCAATGACCAATACCGCCAGTTTACGCGCTGCATTCGATTCGTTGGCACCATGTAACCCTGCTGTCCAGGGTATGCCGGAATCGAGTGAGGAAGCCAAGATTCTGACCGACGTGGCTGGCCGGATAGAGTATATGAATCTTGCCGCCGAACAACTTTTAGGTGTTCGTTTCGAACAGACGCGCGGCCGCCCACTTAATACGCGTGGCTTGCCTTATACCGAGTTTTTCAATCTGATCGACGAGTTGAGCCACGACTCGCTCAATAAGCTGATCAGCGAGTGCATTGCGGGTGACGAGCCAATCTCGCTGGGCAACAAGGTCGCGCTCGTGAATGGCGACGGCGAACAGGTGCCAATCGGTGGATCGATTTCGCCAATGCGCGTCGAGGGCTTCGGCACAGTAGGTACGATAATGGCGTTTCGGGACGCAACTGCCACACGGCTTATGGTGGGCCGGATTTTCGATGGAGACGCCAATCTAAGCGCACGTTGATACGCGCTGGACCAGCAAGGAGCATCATGTTTTTGCACACTCTGTTTGATGTAATTCACACTATCTGGAATAGCCTGTACGTCATGCCCGCCAGCCAAAATGGCGGCGCGAAGCCAATGCAACAGAAGAGCGAAAGTAGCAAACACCGCGCTTCGCGCGCTTCGCGCGACGCGGAGGAGGTCGCCGCCGGTTACGGCGGGTCGAGCAGTGAGCACCAGAAGCTGCAGGCGGAAGATGACTGTGTCGTTTTGTTATGTCGTGATTAACCGCAATCATCCTCCGATGCAGTCGCATCGTCATTTCCATAACTAATTATATGCACAAGCTTTCCGCGCAGCCGGTGTATGGATGTGGTTAACGACGCCACTGTGCGCTACGCGCGGCGCGCCCTCTTTGATTGACGATTATTCTTCCTACTAGTTTCAGGAGCAAGCGTGATGGCGTCCGTGCGCAACCGCCTGGCCGCGCAAAGCGCAGCGAGAGTGAGATCCGGTTCTCATGGCCCGGTGTTTCGCCGGGTTTCCTGGCGTACTGAGCTTGCCGCATTGCTGGTGCTGGACCCCTCGGGTCGCATCCGATACCTGAACCAGGCCGCGCGGGAAGTATTCGGTGTCAGCCTGGAGGAGGTGCGCGGGTCCAACTGGACAAACTGTATCAATGTCGTCGATCGCGCAACCCGCCTGCCGATTGAGTATCCATTAAAGTCAAGCGCCAATTCCAATATGTCCGCAGGAATGGCGTTTAGCGCGGTGCTTGTCACCACGCCTGGGCCTGAGGTTCCGGTTGAAGTGCATGTTGAACCATTTCCGGCTCGGGATAACGCTACTAGCGTCAGTGGTGCGGTAATGACTTTTTACGGTCGTACTGGCAGCGTCCCACAGGAGTTATAGCGCAATCGCGGTACCGCTTGAGGAGCTGGCGCGCCCCGCTTAATTCCTTTACGACTTTAGTACGCGCCGTAATGCAAGTACAGGCACTAACTCGGCCTCAAACACCCCACCCTCCAACCACAAACGCTCTTCGAAACTTCTTCCGGCTCGTGGGCTCACGCGTAGCGCTATTCCCGCAAACGCCTGCCTGATTTAGTATAAAGTAACGCTTCGACTGCCGCGGTACGGTCATCCGCGGCGCTGATGCCGTGACCCGAGTTCTGCCGAAGTGCGCATTATCATCATCTCCCTTGCCGTCAGCATGACCGTCGCCTGCTCGCCTTTGCGGTTATTGAATCTCACGGTGCCCCGTTCCGGGTATGCGCTGTCTCCCGATCTTGCTTATGGTGAGCGGCCGCGGCAACGGCTGGATGTGTATGCGCCGGTCGGGCAACACGCGCCGTTGCCGACGATTGTGTTTTTCTACGGCGGTCGCTGGTCTGATGGCGACAAGGCGGATTATCGGTTTGTCGGTCAGGCGCTCGCGGCCAAAGACATGGTTGCAGTCGTTGCGGATTATCGTCTCTATCCGCGGGTAAGATTTCCGGCGTTTCTTGAGGATGGCGCCATGGCCGTGCGCTGGGTGCGCGATCATATCCAGATCTACGGCGCCGATCCGGACAATATCTTTCTCATGGGGCACTCGGCCGGCGCGCATATCGCGGCCATGCTGGCGCTGGATGAGCGTTATCTTGCCGCTGAAGGATTATCGCCAACAGCGCTGCGCGGCATGATTGGTTTGTCCGGCCCCTATGATTTTCTGCCCTTCACGTCGGCGGACGTGCGCGAGATTTTTGCGCCGGCCGAGGACGCGCGCCAGACCCAGCCCATTTATTTCGTGGACGGCGATGAAGCCCCGCTCCTGCTGCTCACCGGCGGCGAAGATACAACGGTAAAGCCGGCGAACTCGATTAACCTTGCCGCGCGCGTAAAGGCCGCCGGCGGCCAGGCGAGACTGATCGAATACCCCGATCGCGGTCACGCAGGCATGCTGCTCGCGCTGGCCGCGCCGTTACGCAAGCTTGATCCCGTGCTGGACGACAGCGCGGATTTCGTGCAGCAGCTCTCGGCGTCCGATCGATCCGATGTATCGCTAATGCCGCGTTAGGCAGCAGCGCGTGTTTTGCAATGCAATACAGCACGCGCGCGTTTGGCGAGCTGCGCCACTCGTATTATCATCCGGAACGTTATCATGTCCGCGCCACCCCTCGTTCCGCACCGCCACCAGTAACGGAGACCTCATGGCTTCATCGACTACCCACAATAACCGGATACAAAGTGCCCGCATCAAGGGCCCCACTGCCGAATTCGCGGTATTTTGCGATTCCGAGCGCGCCCACCGGCGCAACACCGACCCGAACTTCGACCCCGCCCTTTACGACGAAGCCGTAGCACTTGTCCTGGACAGGCTCGCTGCAACCACGAGGGATACGCCGCAATGATCATCAATGCCATACGGGCGGAAAATGTTCTCAAATACGCGCACCTGGAGATCAACCGATTGCCCGGCAAGGGTTTGATCGCAGTCAGTGGACGCAACGAATCAGGCAAAAGCACGATCGGCGAAACCATCTGTTTCGCGCTGTTCGGCCGGACGTTCTCGCTGTCGCCGGATGAGCTAATCAAGATAATTCACTGGGGCGAAACGCGCTGCCTGGTGGCGATTGACTTCACCACCGGCGACGGCCACGACTATCGCGTGGAGCGCTCGCTGGATGATGCGGGCAATCAGGGCGCGCGTCTGCTCGGAGCGGACAAGGAGACCCCGCGCGCGCAGGGCGCCGAGGCGGTCACGGCGGAGGTCGTGCGGTTAACCGGCTTTGGCTATAACGAATTCATCGAATCGTTTTATCTCGCGCAACGTGAAATCACCGCGCCCCACGGCCACAGCGCCGCGGTGAAGGCCATGGCCGGCCTCACCCCGCTGGAACAGGTGCAGGCGCAGTTGCGCGAGGAAATCAAGAGCCTGACTGACAACATGATCAGCGCCGAGCGTGACATGGCGGACATGAACGATCGGCTCGTGGCGCTCAATTTGCGGCCGGATAACCTCAAGTCGCTGTGGGCCGAACTGTCGGCGAGCGGCACTGAACGCCGGGAAAAGTCCACACGTGCGAGAACCCTACGGCATGTCGGCGAGCAGTGCCGCGAGTGCGTGGAAGCAGTCAAAGCTGACGCCGCCCCCATTCTCAAGGCGAGCAACAATACGTCTTATCAGGGCTGGACTGCGCACGCCGATCGACTGGAAGCGTCCATCGAGAGTCTGGATTCTCGCTGTGCGCAGCGTCAGGGCGCTTCAGGCGCGGCCGATTCAACCGCCACCTTGAAAGATTTTGTTCAGCACCTGCAACGCCAGCTCAAGCGCTTCGCCCAGCTGCGAGACAGCACCGGGAACTATCGCGCGCATCTGACAACCCAGCTTGGCGATGAAGGCGCCGGGCAGTCCGGCAGCCAAGCGGATTCGTTACCGGCAAAAAAGGCCGAGGTTAATCGCAAGGCTGACGCGGCGGCTGGCAGCCGCAAGACCGCGCGAATTTTCACAGGCGTATTTCTGATCCTTGGCGCCGTGCTGTGGGCGCTTTGGGTGTTGCTGTTTCAAATGCCCGGTTCGCCTGCTGGCGCGCCGGTGGTCGGCTGGTTCGACACCAATATGCCCGGCTGGAGCAATTACAATGTCGGGTTGCTGTGGCTGGCGATTGGCGCCACCGTCCTGGTCGTGCTCATGCTGATCCGCGGCATGGTGATGAGCGCGCGCATCAACGCGCTCCACAACGAGTCAGACGGTCTGGATCGGCGCATGGAGGCAACGCGCGAGGAAGCCGCCGCGCTGGATCGCCTGGACACTATGCCTTTGCCCGACGCGGTCGAGGCCGTGAGAAACGTGAGTGACGAAAGTATCGCCGCGCAGGCGACCGACTACGGCAACGATTCGTCTACCATGTTGCTGGACCACGATTCGCTGAACGATTATCGCCGGCTGTTAACGTCGCTGATCGATCGTGCGGAAACCGAAATCGAAGCAACGCGCGCCGACATCGCCAACGAAGTCTCCGCTCTGAATCACGACGTTCGGACGCTGGACGGAAGCGTGACCCGTATGCGCGAGGCGATACCCGACGAGCAGGCGCGGCGTCGCAAGGCCGCGCACCTGCGCTCGCTGATGACCGGGCTGCAGGGCAGGATCGAGGACACTCGGCGCAGAATCGAACTGCGCAACATCGCGCGCGACCTGCTGGAAGATGGTTGTCGGCATGTCTCGCGACGTTTCAACCACGAGATCCGCAACCTGGTCGGCACCACTTTGCCGTTGCTGACCGCCGATCGTTACGAGCATCTGCAGATCGACGAGGCGCTGCGCGTGCGCGTATTCTCGGGCCAGAAGCACGACTTTCTCAATCTCGACGAGATTTCCAGCGGCACGCAGCGTCAGATCATGCTTGCCGTACGGCTGGCGCTTTCACAGAAGCTTGTGCACACAGCCATCGACGGCGCGCAGTTCATGTTTCTGGATGAACCATTCGCGTTCTTCGATCAGCAGCGCATGCGTGATTCGCTCAAGGTTCTCCCAACGTTGAGTAAGGATGTCACGCAAGTCTGGGTAATCGCGCAGGAGTTCCCCGAAGACGCGAACTTCGATCTGCACATCCGTTGCGAGCATGCGCTCACGGATATGAGGATCGACGCGGCCTGACCGGCGCGGCGGCGATTGCGTATCGACGGGCCGCTCGATACGCGGTCGCTTGCACGCCGCCGACAATTGCGGTTATCTGAGCTTGAAGGGCGGCAGTTTCTTCTCCACCCGCCGGTTATCAAGCCGTACGTATTGCGGCAAACCGTCTTTGAACGGCGGATAGTCTTCGCCCGCGATCAGCGGTTGCAGATACGCGCGACATGAGGGTGTGATGCCGAAGCCGTCCTTGCGGATAAAGCTTTTCGGCAGCATCTTCTCCTTGTTCGCCACCTTCGACAATTGCGTGTGGCCGATGCGCCAGCGGTAGGGCTTGCTGGACTTGCGCTCGATCGTCGGCATCACCGCGTTCTCGCCCGCCAGCGCCAGTTTCACCGCCGCCACGCCCAGCGCGTAAGCCTGATCGACGTCGGTCTTGGACGCGATATGGCGCGCGGCACGCTGCAGATAATCGGCCACCGCCCAGTGATATTTATAGCCGAGATGCTGTTTGATAAGCGCGGAGATCACCGGCGCCACGCCGCCCAGTTGTGCGTGACCGAACGCGTCTTTGGTGCCGGCCTCGGCCAGAAACTGCCCCGCCTCGTTGCGCACGCCCTCGGAGACGACCACGGCGCAATAACCGTAACGCTCCACGGCGTCCTTCACTTTCTGCAAGAATTTTCTCTCGTCAAATTTAACCTCCGGAAACAGAATAAGATGCGGCGCGTCGCCTTTCTGTTCCGCCGCCAGACCGCCGGCCGCGGCGATCCAGCCCGCGTGACGGCCCATCACCTCCATGACGAACACCTTGGTCGATGTTCTGGCCATCGACGCGACGTCGAAACCGGCCTCGCGAATGGACACCGCGACGTATTTGGCGACCGAGCCGAAACCCGGACAGTTATCGGTGACCGGCAGATCGTTATCGACGGTCTTGGGAATGTGTATGGCCTGTATGGGATAGTCCAGCTTCCTGCCAAGCTGCGAGACCTTGAGGCAGGTGTCGGCGGAATCGCCGCCGCCGTTGTAAAAGAAATAGCCGATATCGTGCGCCTTGAAGACCTCGATCAAACGTTCGTATTCCGCGCGGTTTTCATCCAGCCCCTTGAGTTTGTAGCGCGCTGAGCCAAATGCGCCGGCCGGCGTGTGTCGCAGCGCGGCAATGGCTTTTTTTGATTCCCGGCTGGTGTCGATCAGGTCTTCGGTGAGCGCGCCGATAATGCCGTCGCGCCCGGCGTACACCTTGCCGATTCGATCCTTGTGCTGGCGCGCGGTCTCGATCAATCCACAGGCCGACGCAT
>JACCYU010000120.1 GCA_013696315.1 Gammaproteobacteria bacterium
CCACGAGACACGGGCGGCCTTCGATGTTCATAAAAACAGGTAAATATTGCATCTAGCGATTCCGGCTGGCCGGGAGTTGAACGCACGCGGCAATTCAGGTTGCCATGCCTTAAACATCGTGATCGACTATAGTTTACGTCAAGAATTTTCATTATCCCCATGTCCACCGCAGAGTCATCCAGCGTCCGCGATCTGCACGCCTGCATCGGCAAAATCGCGACCGGCCCCGAGTTCAGCAAGAACTTGTCGTTCAGCGAGGCTTACGGCGCCATGCGTCATATTCTCGCGGGCACCGTCGATCCGGTGCAAAGTGGCGTATTCCTGATCGCGCTGCGCATGAAGCGCGAAACCGACGCGGAGAATGCCGGCGCGCTGCGCGCGATCGCCGATGTCACGACAACGGCCACGGCGGACGTCGATGACGTACTGGACATCGCCGACCCTTACGACGGCTTCGCGCGGTGCTTGCCAGTGTCACCGTTCCTGCCGGCCGTGCTGGCCGCCTGCGGTGTGCCGACGATCAGTCACGGGCTGGAATCCGTAGCGCCCAAATTCGGCGTTACACCCCGGCAGGTGCTGCGCGCCGCCGGGATCGACGTGGACCTCGATGTGCGGCAGGCGGCGGCGCGCTTGAGCAATGCGCTCACCGGCTGGGGGTATGTGGACCAGCAAGCGTTCTGTCCCGCGCTGCATGCATTGACTGGCTTGCGCGCGCTGATCGTCAAACGCCCGGTAATCTCCACGGTCGAGAACCTGACCGGGCCGGTGCGCGGCCGCCAACGCACGCATCTGCTCACAGGCTACGTCCACAAGGCGTATCCACCGGTTTATGCGCGACTGGCGCGTGCGAGCGGGTTTGCGTCGGCCGCGGTGATCCGCGGCATCGAGGGTGGCGTGCTGGCATCACTGCGGCAGCCGGCAAAAGTGCATGTCTATCACGAGGGCGGCGAACTGGAGTCGCGCGAGGTCAACCCCGCGGACCTGAACATCGACTACCCGTTCCGCGCATTGCCGCTGCCTTCGGCTCTGGTGGGGCAAAAAATCGAAGACAATCCTGAAAGCGCGCTGGGCACCGACTCCGCGGCAAGCGCCGCCGCGCAAGCGGGCCTCGCGGCTCTGGCTGGCGAACCGGGCGCCGCGCGCGACAGTCTCGTGTACGGCGGCGCGATCGCACTCACGCATCTGCGGCGCTTCGATACGCTGCGGGCGGCAGCCGAAGTCGTGAGAAGTGCGCTGGATACGGGCGCCGCGCGCGCGAAGTTCACCGACGGCTAAGTTTATATTGAAAACAATATAACCATATTCGTATTAATTCCTTTCCGACCTCCACGGCTTTTGCTAGCTTGACTGAACCAATGCGCGCGCCAGGATGGTCAATATTCAATGAACGATGAATGGAGGCGCGTTGGCAACGTTTCAGCACGAGGCAGCGCAATGGCTTTATCCACGCTCGAAATCCGCCGTCAGGCCAAGATCCACGAAGGCAGGCATCCGCGCGAAATCCTGCGCCTGGCGCTGGAGTCGTGCGACGACGTAGCCATATCGTTCAGCGGCGCCGAGGACGTGGCGCTGATCGACATGGCGGTGCGCATCGATCCCAAGGTCAAGGTGTTCTCGCTGGATACGGGGCGTCTGCACGCGGAGACATATCGCTATCTGGAGCACATCAGAAAGCACTACCGTCTCAACCTAGAAATGCTCTCGCCGGATACTTTTTCGCTTCAGGATCTGGTGCGCCGCAAAGGGCTGTTCAGCTTCTACGAGGACGGGCATCATGAATGCTGCGGCATCCGCAAAGTCGAGCCTTTGAGACGCAGGCTCGCCACCGTTGACGCCTGGATCACTGGACAGCGTCGCGATCAAAGCCCGACACGGCTGGACGTGCCTATCGTGCAGATCGATACGACTTACGGCACCGACGAGCACCCGCTCATCAAATTCAATCCGCTGGCAGGCTGGCGTTCCGAGCAGGTGTGGGCCTATATCCGCGCCAATAACGTACCGTATAACGAGCTGCATGAGCGCGGTTATGTCAGCATCGGCTGCGAACCATGCACCCGCCCGGTGCTGCCGCATCAGCACGAGCGCGAGGGCCGCTGGTGGTGGGAGGAAGAGACGCAGAAGGAGTGCGGTCTGCACATTGCCAACGGCGATACGGGGACTTGATGTCCCGGTAGCTGACGCCCGCCTGTCGCTCAGCCCTGCAACAACCCGCCTTTCGTAGTAAACTTCGCTCCCAGAACCGGGCGTCGACCATTAACGGGTAAATGGTTGCCAATAACCGGCATAAAAAATGAATGCGCCATAAATATTAAAGAGGGGAACGCCTGAAATGCTCGGCATCCCTGTTACACAATCTTACTAACTTACTAATATTTCACAACCACACGGATCAGGTCATGAAATCCTACAAACTTTCACATCTTCAACTGCTGGAATCCGAAGCGATTTACATCATGCGAGAAGTCGCGGCGATGTTCGAGCGCCCGGTATTGCTGTTCTCAGGCGGCAAGGACTCCATTTGCCTCGTGCGGCTCGCCCAGCGGGCGTTCGCGCCCGGCAAGATTCCGTTCCCCCTCATGCACGTGGACACCGGGCACAATTTCCATGAAGCGATTGAGTTCCGGGATCGACTGGTCAAGGAGGTAGGCGCGAAACTGATCGTCAGGACGGTGCAGGATTCCATCGATAACGGTCGGGCGACCGACGAAAAAGGTCCGAACCCAAGCCGTAACGCGTTGCAGACCGTCACCTTGCTGGACGCCATCGAGGAATTCAAATTCGACGCCTGTTTTGGTGGCGCGCGGCGCGATGAAGAGAAAGCGCGCGCAAAGGAACGCGTGTTTTCCCACCGCAACGAGTTTGGCCAGTGGGACCCCAAGAATCAGCGACCCGAGCTTTGGCATCTCTACAACGGCAGAAAAAATGTCGGCGAAAACTTCCGCGTTTTTCCGTTGAGCAACTGGACGGAGCTGGATGTGTGGCAGTACATCCTGCGCGAACAGCTCGACATTCCGTCGATTTATTTCACACACAACCGCGAGATAGTCAATCGCAAAGGCATGCTGCTCGCCAAGAGCGATTACATCAGCCTGCTCAAGGGCGAGCATTACGAAGACATGCAGATTCGGTTCCGCACGGTGGGCGACATGACCTGCACGGGCGCGGTGGTGTCGAATGCAAACTCGATCGAAGACATCATCCGCGAGGTCGCCTCCGCGCGCGTAACCGAACGCGGGGGCCGCTCCGACGACAAGCGTTCAGACTCCGCGATGGAAGACCGCAAGGCCCAGGGTTACTTTTAGTCAGGGCTAATTAAGCAGGGCTACTTTTTTATTTAAGGGACGAAACAATGACGAGTGCGACGACTGAGACCGATTTTTCCGAATCCCGTTATCTGGACATGGACCTGTTGCGGTTCACCACGGCGGGCAGCGTGGACGATGGCAAGAGCACCCTGATCGGGCGGCTGTTGTACGATTCCAAGTCGATTTTCGAAGACCAGTGGGAAACGCTGGAGCGCGGCAGCGCGCAGCGCGGTGACGACCGCGCGAACCTGGCGCACCTGACCGACGGGCTGCGCGCCGAGCGCGAGCAGGGCATTACCATCGACGTGGCGTACAAGTATTTCGCCACGCCGCAGCGCAAATTCATTATCGCCGACACACCGGGACACGTGCAGTACACGCGCAACATGGTCACCGGCGCGTCCACCTCCAATCTGACCATCGTGCTGGTCGACGCGCGCAATGGTCTGGTCGAGCAGAGCTACCGGCACGCGTATATCGCGTCGCTGCTGCAGATTCACCATCTGGTGGTGTGCGTCAACAAAATGGACCTGGTCAATTACGACCGCGCCGTGTTCGAGCGCATCCAGCGCTCGTTCGATGACTTCGCCGCCAAGCTGGACATACCGGAAATTCATTACATTCCGATCAGCGCGCTGGTCGGCGACAATGTCGTGATCAAGTCGAACAACATGCCGTGGTATCAGGGCTCGACCCTGCTGCACACCCTGGAAAATGTGCACATCAGCAGCGATTACAATCACATCGACGCGCGTTTTCCGGTACAGGGCGTGATCCGCCCGCAGACCGACGCGCTACACGATTACCGCGGCTACATGGGGCGCATCGAGGGCGGCATTTTCCGCCCCGGCGACGAAGTGTTGGCTCAGCCTTCGGGTTTCACCACCAGGATTCAATCAATCGACACGCTGGAAGGGACGCAGGAAGAGGCGTTCGCGCCGATGTCCGTATGCATCACCCTAGAAGACGATATCGACATCAGCCGCGGCGACATGCTGGTCAAGCCCAACAATCAGCCCACGATCAGCCAGGATGTCGATGTGATGATGTGCTGGTTTAATCAGAAGCCGATGACCCTGGGTGGCAAATACGCACTGCGACACACCACCAAGGAAGTGCGCGCCGTGGTGAAGGAGATCGCCTACAAGCTCGACATCAACACCTTGAAGCGCATCGAGGACGACAAGAAGATTGGCATGAACGACATCGCCAAGGTCAAGCTGCGCGTGTCGAGCCCCCTGATGGTGGATAGCTACCGCAAGAACCGCGCGACCGGCAGCCTGATCCTCATCGACGAGTTCACGCACGAGACGGTGGGCGCCGGCATGGTGGCTTGAGGCTGCATTCAAACACTAAAATTGCATCCCGCGCGGCACGCGCGGGATGCGTTCTGTTGGGGAGCCTCTAATTAAGCCACACGCTGTCATCTCGACCGGAGGGAGAGATCTTGTAACTGATTGAGTTAAGTAGTCTCATCGTGGCGCAAGATTTCTCGCGCCGCTTCAAAATGACACTTGTTCAGAGCTTCCTTGAGACATCCTTCGCAGATTTACCTGGTTCCATTCAGACAGGTTATCCGAACCGCGATGCTCCCAGAAGAAATACAAATGAATAAATACAAGTATGGGGATGGCTGCGAACGCTAGGGATTAATGGGGGGGCAAATAGAGGGCAGACGAGGATAAAACATTAATTGAGCCTGCCAGCCATCGGGCTCCGCTCACGTCTCAAGTATTCGTTTTTTGCCCTTATTCCTTAAATGCGATCCGCGATCCAGAATACGTGGTCCGGATCGAACCAGTCGCGGTAGATGGGATCTTCTCTGTTGCTTGGTATTCCTCCCAGCCACCGCTTTCCCACCCATCCAGCCTTTCAAGGATAGCCGTAAGGTGGCGTTTGATCTCTTCGTTCATAAACGATCCTTTTCAAGTAATCCGGCAACCACCATTGGACAGCCGCGCTCAACAATAGGGGACAGACCACGAATAGTCGAGACGTGAGCGGAACCCGCATAGCTTGGAAGGATTCATCGAGGTTTGATCGTGGACCGTCCACTTGTCCTCGAGGAACCGTGAAAACTCAAGTACCAACACAGGCGATGAGCCGAACAAAATAAGAAAACCTCTTCACTTCACTTTGCAAGCCTCTGCGCGATTGAACGCGTATGTAATGCGGCATGGTTAGGCTCCTTTCGCCATTGAATCGATCACCGCCATGACCTCACGCGGAACAAGCTGATGGATCATGTGACCCACACCGGGCACCAAGCGAAGATCACTCTGCGGGAGTTCTTTCTGCAGCTGTGCGGAATGCCTTGTAGAGTTGACGAATTGATCGTCGGCGCCCGCCATGATCGTGACTGGCATTGTCAGCTCACCGTAGCGACGGCGAAGTACAAAGACGGCCGGGATCATGAGTCCACTCTCCGCGGCACTTGCCCGCAGTTGCTTCGGTCTCAGTACCATCCAGACAGGAAAACGCTCGAATCTTTGCGGCACTGCGGACGGCCCGAACATTATCTTGAGGACACCAGACCACATAATGCGCCCGAGCAAGGGTGAAATCGTATAACGCATGATATCCCCGAGTACGGGGATGGCGGGCGCTGACATCATGGGTACGTCGAAGCGGACCGTGGGGTAGTAGTAGCCGGAGAGCAACACCAGGCTTTGCACGTAAGCGGGGTAATCCAGTGCCATTGATACAGCGACCAGGGTTCCCCACGAATGGCCTACTACGATGGGTCGTTCCACATGTAGACGCTGAAGAGCGCTGTGCAACAGGTCAGCTTGCGCCTTGGGGTCCCATGGCTTGCCTCCGCGCGGACGCGCACTGTAGCCATAACCAGGGCGATCAAAGACGATGACCCGATAGTGCTCAGTGGCGAGATCAACAAGACCGCTAATGTCAAAGTCCTGAATCATGCTGCCGTTGCCATGCAGCAGCACGAGGGGTTGGCCTTGGCCGCGCTCTAGATAGTGTAAGCGGACACCATCAACTTCCATGAATTGCCCTACAGGCGGATTGTCACGTTCCACTTGCCGAGTGCGATATAGGACAAACGCAAACATGGCCGCAACAACTATCGCGGCCAACACAACAAAAACGATGAGTTCGAAACTTTCCACGGCGGGCGCTCCTTAACAGGATCAAAATGACATATGCTCGGCTCGTGGCAGAGCAATCAGATCGGCGCGGTTCTAGAGCCGGACTAATCTGGCCGAAAATAAAAAAGCCCCACCAAAATGGGGCTCTCGTTGCTGTGCGACCCTTCCGTGTCTCTCCCTGAGCTTATTCCCTGGGTGACTCTCCGAGAAAGTATTTGCTCTTATGACTTATGCCGCTTTCTTGCTTGTGGAGCGAGTGTTGTCAGCGACTTCTTTGGTCGCGTCCTTGACGACCGATTTCACCTGGTCCATAGCGGCGGGCAATTGCTCTTCCAGATAGCTGTTCAACTCGTTCTGCGCCTGAGTCATGATTTTGACCGTGTCCTTGTTGGCCTGCTGCGCCTTGTCGGCATACTCCTCGATGAGTTGCTTTTGCGCGTTCATGTAGTGAGACACGCCCTGCTTGACAGCGCTTTCCATGACGTCACTGGTTAGCTCAATCTGCCGTTTCAACAGCTTTTCGTAGGTGCGGGAATTGATTTCAACCAATTGACGCGTGCTATCAGCGGCAGTTTTGGCGAATACGTTGTAAAGATCAAAAGCGTAGTTCATTTAACGTCTCCTAAAGAGCGGGGGGAAGATAGTAACGCTACGGCTTCTTGATGCACCGCAGCATTAATGATGACCCTACGTCAATGAGGCCATTCTGTCAACTGTCATTTAGAAAAAAGCCTACAAAACACCGCAGACCCGAAGCCAATGCGGCTGACTGGAAGGTATCGCTGTTATTGTCGCCGCATGGAAGTGCGCGTCACCAATTGCTTAGGCGTATGCAAATAATAGTGCGAGAATAACCGTGCTGCTACAGCGCGCCACGGCCGCCATAGTGTGCTCATTTCTTCCAGCGTGTCTGGTGTCGGCCGAGCAGCCAGACACTTAACTTTCTGTACCGCCACGGCCAAAGCAAGATCTCCGCGTGGCCATGCGTCCGGCCGGCCCAGCGCCATCAACAGGTAAATCTCCGCCGTCCACGGCCCAATGCCTTTGATCTTAACCAACGCCGCGCGCGCCGCCGAATCATCCAAGGCGCTCAATGCGTCCAGGTTGAGTAAGCCACCAATAATCGACTGCGCCAGATATCTGCTGTAGGTGATTTTCTGACGGCTAAAACCAATGCGTTTTAGCGCGCTATCGTCAATTTCGAGGAAGGACTCCGGCGTCAATAATGAGACCGCGGCAAGCAGGCGATCATAAGCTGCTCTGGCGGACGCAAGCGATACCTGTTGTTCCAGGATGATACAGATCAGCGTCCCGAATTCCGGCTCGCGCGACCATAACGGCGGCGCGCCAAGGTCATCGAGAATGACGGCCAAATGTGGATCACGATCGCAAAGCCATTGGAGACCCTCAGCCAATGTTGTCTGAGAAAGTGTCATTGGTAGCATCGAAGTGACTTGTGCAGCGCTTGGCATGAAAACAGATTAGCAGGTCGGGCGCGTTTTAAGTTCGGGCTCTGACTCTCACTTGCCTCGGCAAACCGGGACGAAACTCATTTTCCCGATCCGGAGCGCTTCGACATCACGCGCAAGCCTGGCAAGATCATGAGTTTCGGCCACGGCCCGCACGGCTGCCTTGGGGCGCATTTGGCCCGAGAGGAAACACGCATCGCCCTGGAGACGCTGTTCCGGCGGATGCCAGATTTAAGACTGGATGAGAGCAGCGAGATCCAATGGTACCGGAACGCCGGCAATCGCGGTCCCGAAGCCTTACCGCTTATTTTCTGATTGTGCGGCGCTGCCGGGGATCTTCCTGTCAATAAACAAGAGGACGGCGTGAAACCTGCCCATCAGGGGAACAGAGCAGGCGCCTATGCCATTTCGGATATTCTAAGGCGCGGGGCAGGAAGCTATTGTCTTCAGGAGATTGGGGGTATCAATCTTTGTGGCGCCTAGAAATGGATGGCTCAGCACGAGGACGAGCAATAGCGAGGAGGCGACCATCGCCGATGTTGCTGTCACCAGGATAGTCTGTATCAACCCGTTCTCCATGTAGAAGAGGATACAGAAACCGATCGTAATTGCGCCACCCAGCAAGAGCACCAGCCAGAAGAGCCCGGGCATCGCAACCTCATTGCTGGAGAAGCGCTCGTTGCGATATTCTTCCAGCGAACTCAAGAGGTCGAATGACGAGGTATACAGCGCATTTGACGGGGAAAGCGTTCTATAGACGACAAAGACTCGATGGGTGGGTGAAGCGGCCGTCAACCTCGTTCGCTCCCCAGCCTGCATCGAAGGGAGCTCGCTCTTCACCACGGTGCGCGCATAGCCGCAGAGCGCCTGCTGGGCTTCGTTTCGCATCGATTTCGGCAGCGCCACCGTTTCAAGGTAGATCGCTCCCAGCGTGCCCGCCTCCTGATTGGTGGCAACAGCCGCCTCATGGTATGCCTGCCGCTCGGCGATGACGAGAAATCCCAGCAGCACGCCGTATAGAACGCCGACGACAGAAAAGATGTACCCGGCGACCTCATTATGATGGCCCTGCATCGCAGCTTGTACGATGGGACGGACCAGCCACATGGCGGCGACCGACAGTGAAATCGTGCCACCAATGGCTAAAAGAGTTAGAAGCCACGTGGGCACGTTGGAGAGAAGCCATTCATCCATTCTCTGCGCTCATGAACCTGAACAAATCTTGTACCGTATCAACATGAACGAGGCTAAGAAACTGGGCGCGGACGCCGATTAAACATCGAGTTCTTGCGAAACATTCGGGATCTGCTCGCGTCCGGGCCGTCCTGGCGCCCGCCGAGCCATCTTGCGACTCACCTTCGTAGTAAAATTCACCAGTCATCTCTTGAGGATTCACGACCCAGTAATGGAAGCATGGAGGATCGATGTCTTGGGGGTGATCATTATAGATTTTCTGACCATTTTTTCTTCCCCATATCTTTTCAATCCTCGTGTTCGTAAGAAGCATGCAATGCCGGAAGCAATTCTGCCATCCTTCAACCAGCGCGGCGACATGGACGATGTGTCGAGGCGATATTAAGGGTGTAGAGCCGCCCGGCGCGGCGGCCATGGCCAGGATCGCGTGCCGCTCGACCGCCATTTATACTGATGACCTGGCGTTTGCACTTTTCTGTATCCGCTTGCCCCGCATAAAAGCGCCCTTGTACTATCCTCACTCGGTACCGACGCACATGTCGGGCGTGACAGGGGTGGCATCATTCATCAACCCGATATTCCGCGGGCGCGCGATGCTCCGCAAGAGTTTCAGCACGATTCCAGTCGGTCTCGTTTCAATCGATTCATCGATAGAAGCGCTTTTGTCGTCGGCATCATCGCGCCACTTTCTACTGTCCCGCAGATTATTCAGATCTATACGACCCGGAGCGCCGAGGACTTGAATCTCGGCACCTGGGGTCTGTTTCTGGCATTTACCGTGTTCTGGCTGCTGTACGGTATCGTCAATCGGGCGCGGCCGCTCATCATCACGAATTCGATCTGGCTGGTGAGCTATGTTGTCGTCATCATCGGCGCCGTGATCCACGGCTGAAACATTGGCTCGATCAGACGGAGAAGCTCGTGAAAACGCTGTCTTGGATGCGCAGGCGTTGGCCGGGTACATCGATGCCAGGAACGGGCGGCGGCTCGCCTTCACGCTGG
>JACCYU010000121.1 GCA_013696315.1 Gammaproteobacteria bacterium
CAAGACATCTTTGAATGGATCGAAGTGTTTTACAATCGGCAACGTCGTCACTCCACGCTTGGCTACCGTTCACCGGCTGAGTTCGAGGCAATGACAAAAGTTGCTTAAGCCGGTGTCTACAGAAACGTGGGAAGTTCATTCAGTCTCAAAATCTGCTCGCTAAAGATATCGAATTCCTCAGCGGAGAAATTTTTACCGCGACCGCGAATCTTGATATCTTTTTATCCCGGCACGAAGCCTATCCAATTCCATAATCCTGTAAATATCAGCGACCATTTCCGATGTGGAATCATAGTTAGGATCAAATCCTAAAAGGCACATTCGACCAGCAGTAACCATACTACCAGTCACCTGAATCTCATTCTCTTGCATGACATGCTCAGCCACAGTACACCTCATAACTTGGGTCTGTAAAGGTGATAATTGCCTAAAACTCTGCCAAGGCACATTGCGCACCGAGAAGCTGGAGGGGTAGTTCATGAGGACGACCCGGCCGTCACC
Source organism: Gammaproteobacteria bacterium (assembly GCA_013696315.1). Classification (NCBI taxonomy): domain Bacteria; kingdom Pseudomonadati; phylum Pseudomonadota; class Gammaproteobacteria; species Gammaproteobacteria bacterium. Next base: position 502 of record JACCYU010000121.1, read on the forward strand.
GTCGTAAGTAACCGAACTGGTGTAAGCAACGCCACCGATGGTCGTGGTGGTGGTCCTGGGACGGCTCAAGCCGTCGTAGGTGTAGCCGCGCGCGAAGCCGTTCGTTGAGGTTTCTTTCGCCAGCTTGCCCTTGCCGTTGAGGGCAAGGTCGTATTCCCAGGTGCTGATGTCCGCGCCTTCGGTGCGGCGGGTCATGCGCCCGAGCTTGTCGTATACGAAGCTGCTGACCTGCAGTCTGGCGTCTTTCTGCTCGATCAGCTCACCCAGCACGTTGTACTTGTACGTCCACACGCCCATGTCGGGATCATTCGTCGTCACCTTGTGGCCGCGGATGTTGTAGGTGTTGACGATTTCATTGAGCTCGGAATCCGTCACTTTGGTGAGATTGCCGACCGGGTCGTACTCGTAGCGCGTGTCGTGCAGATAATGATCTACCATGATGACGGTCTGGCCCAGCGCGTTGCTGGTTTCCACCGTCTGCTGGTTTTTCGGATTCCTGAGCGTCGTCTTGAAGCCGTCGTAGTCCGAGGTGTTGCTGCCTAAGGTGCCGGGCAGGTTTTCTGCGGTGACCCGGCCTACTCCGTCATAGCTATAGTCTGTCCACAACGCGGGCGTGCCAGTGGTTAAGTACGGCCGCGAGACTCTCGTCACCTGGCCTTTGGCGTTATACACCGTCTGCACGGTGGTTGCGGCGCCGAAGCCGCCTTTCTGGACGGCAACCACGCGGTTCAGTGAATCGTAATACTCAACTACCGTTGGTGCGCCGCTGGTCGCGATCGTTTTCCGGAAAAGGGCGGTTTTTATGTCCGTGACCCACGGGCAAAGCGTGGCTGAACACCAGTCATAAGTAATACCGGTGCTCGTACCGCTCGCGCGCAGCTCGTTGGCCTGGCGCCCCAGCACATCGTAAATCCAATGGGTGGTCAAACCATTCGGGCCGATCAGCTCCGTGATGCCGCCGTGATGGCGATCGTAGGTATGGGTTTCGATATGACCCACGGCGTTGGTGACGCGAAACAGGTAGCGGCCAAGGCCGTTGTATTGTGTGGCTGTAGTGCGCGGCGTGATCGGCTCGCCAGAGATCGTGGAGACGGTGGTGGCATCGATGTTGCCGTAGTCGTCGCGCCCATACGTGGTAATCAATTCATACACGGTACCGGGCTGCACGGTTTCCTTCCACAACAGATCGGTCTGTGGGTAATAGACAAAACTGGACGTACGGGTGCGGGCGCCGGCAGCGTTCTCGTGTGTGGCGGTGCTGGTGCGCAGTCTGCCCAGACGCCAGATGTCAGGATCGTTGCCGAACTGATTGAGCGTGGTGGTAGTATGACTCGCCCCACCGCCCGTGACCTGCACACTGATGTTTCGGACGTTGCCGTAACTATCCAGCAGGCTGTTATTGGTGATGGTGTCAGCGAGCAGCAGGTCCGTGTCGGGATCGAAAGTCCGTTGCGTAGCGGCCTTCAGGTACGGATAGACACTGGCGCCCGTGGGGACGATATTGTCATATTCGTTTATCACTGAGCGTACACGAATGTCATTACTGACCAGGCGCGTAACGGCAGTGTTGACCAGGCCGGTAAAAGGATAATCCTGACGATAAGACGTCACGGTCGTCAGTCCACCGGTAACATCGGTAACCGTCTGTGTACCGAAGCCCAAGAATCCGCGACCGGCGAAATCGATTCTGGCATTCGCATAGTTGTGGGTATACTCCCGCATGACGCTGGCGCCTTCAGCGTTCACGAGACCATTGTTCCGGCGGCAGCTGGAGACGACATACAGCGAAGCTTCGATGCCGCGCGCATCGGGGAAGTCGGGATTAAGTCGTTCGTCGGGGCCGAGATTATAAACCGAGCTATCGGTAAGCGGCTTGTAGTCAATCGTAATGCGATCGTCGAATCGCTCACCACCGGCATTGATGGCGGTAATGTGGCTCGAATTGCCAGGCCGATGAAACAGAAAGTGCCATACGGTCCGTAGTCCAGCGCTACGTCTACCAACCCGTCGCTATCGAAGTCGCCGACCCGCGGACTGTTGTTATACCCGTCAGCGCCGAGGATCGTAGGAAAGTCATCCAAACCGCCGCCGAAGGGTCTTGCACGGAGCACATACCACTTGCCCGCGATAGGCGCATACAGGTCCTGACGGCCATCGGCATTGAAATCCAGCACCAGTGCGTCGTTAAGGCTGCCTGCGTCGGAACCCGTGCCGATGGTCGTGAGCGTTAAATCACCGAAGACACCGCCGCGATTTAGTCGGACGGCGAACCGTGTCCGCGACCCGATTCAGTGCCCACGCACCAGCGGCGACGTGGTTCTCGGCATGGATGTTGGAATTCTCGCTCCGGCCAGACTCCATGATCTCGCCAGACTTTGTCCGAACCTCAAACCATTCTGGCCCTCCGCCTTGCAGGCCAAAAGCCTTAATCCTGCTGAAAGTATCGATTTCGGTGCGGTATCCGGACCCGGCTTCGCCGTAAGCGCCCGTGCCTGGCACGACGTTCAGTCGTTTACCGTCCAGGCAGAATCGGTCCGTGCTCGTAAAGGTAAGGCCCGTTAACACGTTATCCTGAGCGTAGGTCTTTGGGCAGCGGGTGATTGCGGAAAGTCCCGAGATCGACCAGCCGACGCCGAGCAACCCGTTGCCGCCCTGGCTACTGTAGGTCAGCGCAAGCTGGGGTTGCGTGCCGGCAGTGCCCGGCGGAATCTCGATGGGTATGCTGTAAGTGGCGGCGCCGGCGGGCGTGACTTCAAATGCGCCGGGTGTGGCGCCGATCAGCGTGTTGGCGTACGCGACGCCGGCTTGGGTTTCAGTCGAGTCGGATTCGGCGGCTTGCGTGCTGAAGGCGGGCTCGGCAGTAATGACGGTGGTCGCTTGCGGAGACGTTCCGACCAGCCGCCCGTGTTGATCGTAATACGCGATCAGGTCGCCGAAGATTTTGTAATTGACGGCGCCGGCATCCAGCGCTTCCTGTGGACAAGCACCGGGTGTGCATAATTCGAGCGTGTTGAGTTCCGATGGATCGATCTCGGTGTCGACACCCGGATCGTCCCAGCTCAATACTGGCAGATTATCCGGTGTAACAAGTACATTCGGTGTGTGTGTGCGACAAACGACTCATCGGCGGCGTAGACTGAAACAACCGGCGCGGTCGCCAGACAGGAAATCACAAAAAGCAGCGCGCGGATTTTATACTTCAGCACGTGCTTTTGCCTCACGGACTAGAGTTTCAACATGCCGGCCGGAGTGCGGGCACGGAAGTGCTTGATGGATGAAAAGGACTGGCGATGAACTATGCGCAAGCCCATAAGCCGACTACGGCGACCAAACGTTCCCCGACATAAACCAGCGGAATCCGGTCTCGCTCCCAGGGCGGTACGCCGGCTTCCTGAAATAGTATCTTGAGATCGTGATGATGAAGGGGTCCGTGCGGGCGGCAGCGTTCGCCGCCGCGCCGGAATCGGACCGATACATCCGAGCGTGCCGCTCCATCGGCGATCCACAGTGATTCGAATAGCGAAGGTTCGAGCGCGACATTCAAATGCGGAACTTGCAGCGGTTCGCGCGCATCCCAGGGCAGCACCAGGTTCGGATCGTGCGCGGCCAGCGGCGGCATCGCGTAAAGGTCGTCGCGATAGCGCCGCACTTGAACGCCGCGCCATGCGATCAGAGGTGCGCGATCTCCGCTCGCGTTAACGGCGTCGGTCAGCACGTGTTCGAGCTGCGTTTGCGTCGGCAGGGGCAATCTCAGCCCAATCAGCCAGTGTCGGATGGCGTTGCGCTGGCGTACTTGCGAAAACATGCGCAGGGAGTTAACGGACAGGGTGCCAGCGCGGCTGCCCGCGAGTCCCGCCAGATCCTGATGCGCCAGTTCGCCGAGTAACGTCGAGGCGTCGGCCTGCAAGGCCGATGCGCGCGCAAGCGTGCGTGCGTGCGCCGGCCAGCGCCTGCTTAAGGTCGGAAATATTTCGTGGCGGATGAAATTACGGTCGAAATCCATGCTGCGGTTGCCGGGATCGTCGATCCAGCGCAAACCTCTGGCCACAGCGTAAGCGGTCAGTTCAGCGCGCGTGAAACCCAGCAACGGCCGCGCGTGCCAGCCTTCACCAATGCCGGTGAACTCCGGCATCGCCGCAAGACCCGCCGGACCCGCGCCGCGCAAAAGCTGCAACAACAAAGTTTCCGCCTGATCGTCCTGCTGGTGCGCTGTCAGCAGACACGTGCCAGCTTCCAGCAACGTTCGCAACGCGCGATACCGCGCTGCTCGCGCCGCCGCTTCCGGGCTTTCACCGCGCTTTGCGCTGGCGTCGACGCGAACCATTCTGAACCGTATACCGACCCGCGCACACACGGTCTCGCAATGTTCCGCCCAGGCGTCCGCTTCCGGATGCAGTGCATGATGAACATGTACCGCGTGCAATGCGCGCTTTACTTCGTTCTCAATCTCCGTCAGCGCATACAGCAATACGGTGGAATCCAGCCCGCCGCTAAACCCGATCAGGAAACGATCAACTCTGGGCAGCGCAGCCAGCCGGACGCGTAATGCTGCGGGCGTGAACGTCACTGTCGTATCGCGCCGATTACCCGCCGCCCGCGCTCCGCAGCGGGTTCGGCACGGCGCGTTGAGAACGCATAGCGGCGGCTCGCGTATTAATCCTCACAATGAGTACCGAAACGAATCTGGAAAACCCGGCAATCACCGCCCGCGGCGAGCCGCCACAAGTAATAAGAGACAACCTGGCGTTCAGACCCAAACGTCTTCGTAGACCTGTTCGATCGGAATCTCCAGTCCCACCGAAGTTAGCCGTACCTGATCTGTTTCGGTGCACGTTTCGAGCTCCCAGGCCTCATTGGCGCGGCGATAAATCCGCACTTCCATTTTGTCCTGCGCGACCAGCAGATATTCCTGCAGACTCTCCAGCGACTGATACGCAATGCGTTTTTCCAGCGCGTCGCGCGCTTCGGTCGAGGGTGAGATCACTTCGATAATGATCAACGGTCGCTCGCAGTAATACTCGTGTCCATCCGATGGGTCGCAAGCCACCATGACATCGGGATAATAGAAAGCTTCCGCCACGCGCGCCTTCACGTCGGATGCGAAAACCTGACAAGGGTTTCCGCGCAAGTGGCCGTGCAAGGCGGTGTAAAAACCTCCTGCAATCAGATTATGTGCCTTGCTCGCGCCGACCATTGCGTAAACATGGCCCGCCACATATTCGTGCCTGATATCGCTGTACTGCTCCCCATCCAGATATTCCTGCGGCGTTATCCGCACAATTTTTTCCAGGGTGGACATGAATGCTTCCTCACACTAGTAATGCGGCGATGTCCGAACCATTGCCGCATAGCAACCGCAGCACCGAATCGCGACACTAACCCTTGAACTGACCGTAACTCATCAGCCGCTGGTAACGGCGTTCCAGCAACGAGTCGATATTTTCACTTTGCGCGCGGTTAAGACTCGCACGCAAAGCGCGCTTGAGCCGGTGACACGCCATCTCGACATTGCGGTGCGCGCCGCCCAGCGGTTCTTCGACAATCTCGTCAATCAGCTTCAGTTGTTTCAGTCGCGGTGCGGTGATGCCCATAGCCGCGGCGGCGTCGGCGGCGCGATCAGAGCTGCGCCACAGGATCGACGCGCAGCCTTCCGGCGAAATCACCGAATATGTGCTGTATTCAAGCATCATCAGATGATCGCCGACACCCACCGCCAGCGCGCCGCCCGAGCCGCCTTCGCCGATTACCGTGCAGATAATCGGGGCTTTTAGCGCCGACATGGCCTGCAGATTGCGCGCGATGGCCTCGCTCTGCCCGCGCTCCTCGGCGCCCACGCCCGGATACGCGCCCGGTGTGTCGATAAACGTCAGCACCGGGAGGCCGAAGCGCTCGGCCATACGCATCAGTCGTAACGCCTTCCGATAGCCTTCCGGCCGCGGCATACCGAAGTTGCGGCGAATTTTCTCGCGCGTGTCGCGCCCTTTTTGATGACCGATGACCATCACCGGCTGACCTTCGAAGCGGCCCACGCCGCCGACCATCGCGGCGTCGTCGGCGAACGCGCGGTCACCGTGCAGTTCCTCGAAGTCGGTGAGCAGACTCGCGATGTAGTCAAGCGTATACGGTCTTCGTGGATGGCGCGCCAGTTGCGAAATCTGCCAGGGCGTGAGGCTGGCGAAGGTCGATACTGTCAAGGCCCGGCATTTGTCCTCCAGGCGCTTGATTTCGTCGTTAAGGTTGACGTCGGCGTCGGTTCCAACGTAGCGCAATTCCTCGATCTTGACCTCGAGTTCGGCGATCGGTTGTTCAAAATCGAGGAATTCGGGCTTCATTGATCGGGATTCATTAATAACGGGAACTTTGCTATCGGGAGTTTGATTTTGAGTTCTGGCCGCGTCGGTCAACGAGACACGCGGCGGTTTGCCGCGCATTTTGCCATATCCTCAGCCGTTTCGCAGATATTGACGCCATTTTCGACACATTTAGTCAAGCGTGGGCCGACCGCGGCGCGCGGTGGCCGCGCTTGTGTCAGGCGTAAACCACGTCGACCCTGTCGATGCCCTCAAGTCCGCGCAGCCGCGCCAGCAGAGCGTCGTCGGGATGGATCCGCCAGGCGTCGCCCAGCGCGAGCGTGGCGGCAGCCCGGCCATTGATATACGCCACCTGCAGCGGACACGGGCCGTCGCGGTACGGTGTCAGGGCGTCACGCAGTTCACCGATCAGGGAC
>JACCYU010000122.1 GCA_013696315.1 Gammaproteobacteria bacterium
GCGACATCTTGAGCGCGCAATTCAAGTGGCGTTTTGAGTAAGCTCGCCTTCTACGTCTACTACACCACGGTCGGCATCGCCAAGCGGATAACTTCTTTTGGCGCGTTGCATGCGCATCGGCTAATGCCTTTCGTCGAGAGTCAGGCCGATGTGGTTATGCGACGCCCGGGTGTTGCCAGGCGCGATCGTTTCCACTGGGCCTCAAGGCGTTTGGGCGATACTCTGACCACCGTGCCAAGGTTCTGGGCAAATAGCGAAACACGGTATTCCTCGACCATCCAGCGATATTCCTGAAAGGCAGAATTACCGCGCCAGTCGTTATCGGCGCGGTCAATGATCGCAATACAACGCTGCCACCAGGGTTCGATTTCAGTCTGCAACTGACGGTCCTTGTCTGGCGCCTGCGAAAGTTTGTCCATGCGTGCCTCGGCACCGTGCAGAAAGCGCTGCAGTTGCATCAGCCGCCGCGCGGGCGTCTGGCGAACAAAACCCGCGTAGACCAGATGACCCAACTGTGAATCCATATCTTCGACCGCGGCCGGCCAGGCCCTGAACCGCCCTCTGTTAAGCTGCTGACGGAGACGATGGTGCAGCTCCAGAACAATTCTTGTCTCCGCAATCAGCGCATCGGCCGTATCGATCGACAATGCCCGTCCCGATTCAGTCCGGCCTCGAACGCCACGGCATCGCGTGGCAGCGGTTTGGAATCGACGTATGCCCGGTCGAATGCGGCCTCGATCAGGTCGGTTCGCAACGACTCGCAGGCGCCGATCTGTTGATAGTAAAGGCATAAATCAGGCATCGCCCGCAATGTCCGCTGCAGGTGCCGAACCTGATCCCTGGCGTTTAGCATATAGAGTCTACGCACACCCGCGCGCATGCGCCGCCGGGCCCCGTCACGCGTATCGAAGACCTGCAGCGAAACACTATCGCCATCGTCCAGCAGCGCCGGATAGCCTTTGAGGGCCGCACCCGCTTGTTGCGTCTCAATTGATTCTGGTAACGAACCGAAGTCCCATTGCGTCAACCCGCTGCGATCGAACGCATGCATAGACTGGAATTCCGCTGCCGCGCGTCGTCCCCAGCATGCCCGCAGTGCCGACAGATCACAGCCGTGATCTACCCTCTTGTCACCGTCGAAAACCTCCAGGCGCAGTAGCAGGTGCGGCGGCAGAGTCGCCTCTGACCACGCTTCACGCGGTATCGCCACGCCGGTCATGCGAGTGAGCGCTGCCGTGAGCGCGTCGACCAACGGTTCGTCCGTGGCCGACAGGGATTCCACGCAGGCTTGCGCGAAATCCGGCGCGGGCACGAAGTTGCGTCGCAAGGGCTTCGGCAGGCCTTTAATAAGACTCGCTAGCTTCTCCTTGAGTAGACCGGGCACGAGCCATTCCAGGCGCTTTTCATCGAGCTGGTTGAGTAGCGCAAGCGGCACTTGCAGGGTCGCGCCGTCCGCTTCATGGCCTGGCTCGAAGCGATACTGAAGGGGCAGCCGCGCGCCACCGATTTCCATAGCGGCCGGAAAGTCCGCGGCCGACGGGGCCATCGTATTCTGGCGCGTCAACTGCGCACGGGTCAGATACAAGCTTTTCGCGTGGCTCTCATCGGCGTTCAGCCATTTCTCAAACGCCGCGCCGGTGTGTATTTCAGCGGGCACCCGTTCTTCATAGAAACGGTACAAAACATCGGGGTGAGCCAGCATGTCGCGCCGGCGCACCTGCGCCTCCTGTTTTTCGATGTCGTTTATCAACTGGCGGTTATGCTGGAAAAACGCCGCGCGCGTTCGAAAATGTCCCTCGATCAGCGCCTCGCGCACAAAGATTTCATGTGCATGATCAGGGTTGATACGTCCGTAATCAACGCGTCGGCGCGCTTCCAGCACCAGCCCGAATAAGCTTACCCGCTCATACACGCCGACTCTCGCCGCGGCCTCCTGCCAGTACGGCTCGAAATGCTCGCGCTTAAGCAGATGCGGTGCGGCCTGCTCCGCCCACTGCGGTCTGATCTCCGCGACGGTGCGCGCGTAAAGGCGCGTGGTTTCGGCGAGCTCCGCCGCAACCAGCCACTTCGGCGGCTTCTTGTGCAATCCCGAGCCTGGGAAAATCGAGAACCTGAGGTTGCGCGCGCCGAGGAAACTGTTTTTTTCGTCGCGGTAACCGATCTGATCTACAAACCCCGCGAGCACTGCCTTGTGGATAGCGGCATAGTCGGGCTCATGTGTTATCGCGGACGCGATGGTCGGAGGCGCGACCGTGTCATCGTAGCGGCGCGCGGACATGGCTGCGGTCGCCGATCCCAGTTGGCGATGGAGATCCTGCCATTCGCGCAGCCTCACATAGGAAATAAAATTCTGCTCGCATCGCTTGCGCAGTCGAGAAACCGAAATGGTTTCCGAGTGCATAAAGCGCCAAAGCTTTATCAACGCCAGAAAATCCGAGCGCGGATTCAGGAACTGACGGTGTATTTCATCGGCTGCCTGAGGATTGTCGGCCGGGCGCAGCCGTGGGTCCTGCGACGCAAGCAGGCTGGTGATAATCAACGCCTCGTCTAGGCAGCGTTCCTGCCGCGCGGCCACGACAATGCGCGCCAGCCGCGGGTCTAGCGGCAGTCGCGCAAGCTGTTTACCAGTCTTCGTCAATTCACGGCGCGCGTTCACGGCGCCCAGCATCTCCAGCAATTTGTAACCGTCGTTAATCAGGCGACTGTCAGGCGGATCCAGAAAGGGGAACGATTCCGCCGGTCCCAGACCCAAATGCGCCATTTGTAGAATCACGGACGCCAGACTGGTGCGCTTGACCTCAGGATCGGTGAACGCCGGACGGGCGTCCAGCTCTTCCTGCGCATAGAGACGAACGCACACGCCGTCGGCAATACGGCCGCAGCGTCCGAGCCGCTGCTTAGCGGACGCCTGCGAAACGCCCTCCGTAACCAGGCGTTGCACCTTGCGGCGCGCGCTATAGCGGCTGATGCGCGCCAGTCCCGTGTCGATTACATAATGGATGCCGGGCACCGTGAGCGAGGTCTCCGCGACATTGGTGGCCAGCACGACGTGGCGCCCGCGATGCGGTTTGAACACGCGGTCCTGCTCCGCGGGCGAGAGTCGTGCGTAAAGCGGCAGGATTTCGATGCCGGGACGATGTTTGCGCAACAGCTCCGCGTTCTCGCGGATTTCGCGCTCACCGGGGAGAAACACCAGTACATCGCCGGGACCGATGCGTAAAACCTCATCCACCGCGTCACGCATGGTTCTGGCATCCGCGGCATCCTGGGTTTCCTTGATCCCGGCTATCGGCGGACGATAGCGGACTTCCACCGGATGACTGCGTCCGGACACTTCAATGATCGGCGCGCCGCTGAAATACTCGGCGAACCGTTGCGGTTCAATGGTGGCCGAGGCGATGATCAGGCGCAACTCCGGTCGCCGCGGCAGTATCCGCTTCACGCATCCCAGCAGAAAATCGATATTGAGGCTGCGCTCGTGCGCCTCGTCGATGATCAGCGTGTCATATTGCCGCAACCAGGGATCTGTGCGCATTTCCGCCAGCAGAATGCCGTCGGTCATCAGTTTGATATAGGCCCGCGCGCCGACCTGATCGCTGAATCGCACCTTGAAACCGACGGCGTCACCGATCTTGGCGCCAAGCTCGTCCGCGATACGCGCACCGACACTGCGCGCGGCGATGCGTCTTGGCTGAGTGTGACCGATGAGGCCCGCCAGGCCGCGGCCCAGCTCCAGGCAGATTTTGGGCAGTTGTGTGGATTTTCCGGAGCCCGTTTCGCCGCACACGATAACGGTTTGATGTTGCCGGATCGCGTCCGCTATCTTACGTTTTTCCTGGACAATGGGCAGCGCCGCGACAAAAGTCGGCCTTGGCGCCGCCGCGAAAAACTGGCCGTGGAGGATTCGATACTGGCCTGCAGCCGCGCCTTGAGCCGTGGCCGCGCAGCCCGTGGCGCGGCCTTAAGCTTTCGCAGAAGCGCCTCGACTGCGGGCCGATCGGCGAGCATGCACGATTGCAGAGCCGCGGACACGGCCTGCGGCGTGTCCAGCATGCCGG
>JACCYU010000123.1 GCA_013696315.1 Gammaproteobacteria bacterium
TGTAGATTCCATACTCCGGCGGCAATCCGGCGAGCAGCGCGAATGCAACGCCCTGTGGCAGAACAATAACGGCGCCGGTAAATCCCGCCCACAGATCCGCGCGACAAGAGTGACGGTCCAGCACCGGCCATTCCCGCAAGAACGGCAGGCGGCTTTGCAGAGAAGAGAGGCTCATGCCCGCAGTTTGCCATCAAAGCGAACATGACCGCGACCGTGCGTTCATGGCCGGGAGCACTTTGGCAAAGTGCTGGACCTGGTGCATGCTAGGATGCGTGCGCATAAGGCGCCCTGAGCGGGTCGGCTACAGGAGGGAGCATGTCCAAAAAACATCCTATCGTTGCGGTTACGGGTTCTTCCGGCGCCGGCACTTCTACCGTGAAGAATGCGTTCGAGCACATTTTCCTGCGCGAGGGCATCAATCCCGTAGTAATCGAAGGCGACAGCTTTCATCGCTACACTCGGATCGAAATGGGAGAGGCAATCAAACGGGCCGAGAGAGAGGGACGCAGTCTCAGCCACTTCGGCGCCGAAGCGAATCTATTTGACCGGCTCGAGGACCTGTTCAGAAACTACGGCAAGAATGGCACGGGCAAACGACGGCTCTACCTGCATTCGGAAGAGGAGGGCGCAGTTTACGAGGGATTGAAACCGGGTGATTTTACGCCGTGGGAGGATATCCGCCCGAATACCGATTTATTGTTTTACGAAGGACTGCACGGCGGCGTAAAAACGGACAAGATCGACATCGCCGGCCACGTGGACGTGCTCGTGGGTGTGGTGCCGATTGTCAATCTGGAATGGATACAGAAAATTCACCGCGACAACTTGGTGCGTGGCTATGCGACCGAAGCGGTGGTGGACACGATCATGCGGCGCATGCGCGACTACGTGCAATACATCACGCCGCAATTCTCGTTTGCCGACATCAACTTTCAGCGAGTACCCACGGTCGACACGTCCAATCCCTTCGTGGCGCGCGAAATTCCTACCGCCGATGAGAGCTTCGTCATTATCCGGTTTCGCGAGCCCCGAAAATTCGGCGTGGATTTTCCGTATCTGCTGGGAATGCTGAAAGATTCGTTTATGTCACGACGCAACACCATCGCGGTGCCGGGGGGCAAAATGGGATTTGCCATGGAAATTATACTCACGCCGATCATCAATGAATTGCTGGCCCATCGTGGCAACTGACGGCGGTCGTGAATCTGCCTGATCGCCTGCTGCGTCAATGCGCAAGCGCGCTTCTCGCAACTGACTGGCGCCGCTTTCAGTCTTCGAGCATCCCGACACAGGGTACCGTATCCAGTAACGAATCGTGGCGAGGATGCGCACGCACTTTTGCAGTGCAATCGCGTCCCGCGTACCGTCGCCACGTCTTGTCGCCATTCCAGGGCTTGCGACCCGTAACGTCATATACTCGCCCTTTGTAGGCGATCAGCACAGGTAACTCTTCGATATGCCCATCGTAGCGGGCCAGCTCGGTTCGATTCAGAATGAGGCCGTAGTCGGCAGACGTAACCGCGGATGCACCCGCAACCAATTGTGGCATCCTGTTGACGGGCACTGACATCAATGATGCTGCACTAGCTGTCATCGCGTATCTCCGTTGCGTATATTCCACATTTTTTAACTATAGCGCCACAAGCAGCTTATATGAAATGATTAATTTCTATCATTCCAATTGTCTTTATCAATTTTAGAGAGCTTTTGCGTCCGCAACAGCACGTCCGTTTCTTCAATTGACCCTCCGGCCAGGCTAGATGTGTTATCAAAGTGAGGCTTCGGTAGCCTCTATCCAGCGCTTTACCTCCGCGCTAATCATCTCGGGAGATTTCCCATGCGGGTGTATCGCGGGGCCGATGCGGACGGTGATCGTACCCGGATATTTTAGAAACCGCCGGCGCGGCCAGTATCGCCCGGCGTTATGCGCCACCGGTACGACCGGCGCATTCGCGCTGGCGGCCAGGCGCGCGCCGCCGAGTTTGTAGGCCGGCCGCTCGCCAAACGAAACACGGGTTCCCTGAGGAAATACAACGACCCAGCGACCGCTTTCGAGACGTGCACACCCCTTGTCGATCAGTTGTTCAGATGCTATCCGCCCGGTGCGGCGGTCGATTGCGATCGGCGCGATCAACGCCAACCCCCAGCCGAAAAACGGTATCCACAGCAATTCGCGCTTGATGACCCACGCCAGCGGCGGGAAGAGTTGTTGCAGGGCCAAGGTCTCCCATGTTGACTGATGAGCAGCCATGATGATGCTGGGGCGATCGGGGATGTTTTCCAGTCCTTCGACTTGGTAATCGAGTCGGCAGATGTGGGCGCTAAACCACAGGTTCAGATCGGCCCAGGTAGTCAACAGCCGATAACGATGGCAAAAAGGCAACGGCGCGATTAGCAACGCCAGCCCCGCGTATACCACCACCGACAGCACGAACAACATTGAGAAGAGGCCGGATCGAAGGTAAAGCCCCGGATTGTGCGGCGACATACCCTGCGGCACGTCAGTTGGCGCGAGGCAGATAATGATCCGCGACGCCAGCGAGATCGTCGAATACCCGCACGCCGGCCGGCACACCGCCCATGCTTTCTGTGTGTGCACCATTGCCCGTTCGCACCAGCACGGTCTCAACACCCGCGGACGCCGCCGCTTGTAGATCACGAAGCGAATCGCCGACGGCGAGCGCGTCCATCAAATTTACACCCGGAAGCGCGGCAATCTGCCAGAACAGCCCTGGTTCAGGCTTGCGACAATTGCATCCATCGCTTGGTAAGTGCGGACAATAGAAAATCGCGTCGATGCGGCCACCCAGCGAAGCCAGCCGGGCGCGCATCTCGTTATGTATCGCGTCGAGCGCCGGTACGTCGAAAAGGCCGCGTCCAAGGCCCGACTGGTTACTGGCGATCATCACCCGATAACCTCCCCTGGTAAACCGTGCGATCGCACCTAGGCTACCGTGAATCGGGCGCCATTCCTCGGGCGATTTGATGTAAGCGGGGTGATCGTAATTGATGACGCCGTCACGATCCAGAATGATTACGCGCATGCAAAAACGTTAGCACAAGTGCGCATCAATGCACGCGCGCCGCGCCTTGTCCCAGATGTACTTATTGCAGGTACGACAGATCAGCCGTGCGCAAGAACAGGCTGCGCAGCTGCGCCAGCAACGCCAGCCGGTTGTGTCTGAGCGCATTATCCTCGGCCATGACGAGCACCTCATCGAAGAATCGATCGACGGGCTGTTGTAACTCGGCCAGCTTCAGCAGCGCCTGCTGATAGTCACCGGTCTTGAACAGCGGTGCGGTCTCGTCACTGAGTGCCTGCATCCGCTGGAAGAGAGCCTGCTCCGCACTGTCCCGTAAGAGGCTGGGGTCGACGGCCGCCGATGCGAGCGGCGCCGCTTTTCGCAATAGGTTGGCAATGCGCTTGTTAGCTGCCGCAAGGCTGGCGGCCTCGTCCACATTGCGAAATGCCGTTACGGCGCGTACCCGCCGATCGAAGTCAAGCGGACGTACGGGACGGCGCGCCATCACCGCATTGATAACGTCAAGCTGAATTTCGCGCTCCGCGTAATAGGCTTTTAGCCGCTCCATGATGTATTCGAAGGTCTCGGACACCGCCGACTTGGCGTTAACTTTATCGGCCAGCACGGCGCACGCCTGGTGCAACGTCTGCTCCAGATCCAGATCTAGTTCGCGCTCGATCATAATGCGCAGGACGCCAAGCGCCGCGCGGCGCAGCCCGAAAGGGTCCTTCTCGCCGGAGGGCCGATAACCGATGGCGAATATGCCGAGCAGGGTGTCCACCCGCTCCGCGAGCGCGAGCACCTGACCAACACCACTGCGCGGTAACTCATCATTAGCGCGTCGGGGCCAGTATTGCTCGTCCAGCGCCAGCGACACAGCCGCGGGTTCGCCGTCGCACGCCGCATAGTGGCGCCCCATCACACCTTGCAAGTCGGGGAACTCGAACACCATGTCAGTCAACAGGTCGCACTTGGACAATTCCGCGGCGCGCCGCGCGTGCCGCACATCGACACCCATCTGGCCGGCGATAAATTCGACTAGCGTTTCCACTCGCCCGGTCTTGTCGAACAGACTGCCCAGACGCTCCTGAAAGCTGACCTTCTTAAGCTGGTCCTTACGGCTCCCAAGGCTGCGCCTGCGATCCTGTTCCCAGAAGAACGCGGCATCGCTAAAGCGCGGCCGGATCACACGTTCATTGCCGATGCGCACCTGTTGCGGCTGCATGCTTTCTATATTGCTGACGGCGATAAAATGGGGCAGCAGCCGGCCATCATCTC
Source organism: Gammaproteobacteria bacterium (assembly GCA_013696315.1). Lineage (NCBI taxonomy): Bacteria > Pseudomonadati > Pseudomonadota > Gammaproteobacteria > Gammaproteobacteria bacterium. The sequence goes on from JACCYU010000123.1 coordinate 4,302, forward strand.
GCGACATGACCGGAAAATATCGCTGGTTATCCTGCATGGTCGTAATCAGGACTTCCGGCGGCAACGCCAGAAAACGCGGCTCGAAACTGCCCGTGAGCGCGCTGGGCCATTCCACCAGTGCGGTGACCTCGTCCAGCAAATCGGCATCGATTCTGGTCGCGCCGCCCAGCTTATGCGCGAGCGCTTCGACCTGCTGACGAATCCGCTCACGGCGCCCGCCGAAATCGGCCACGACCCTGCCTTTGGTCTCCAGCAGCGCGATGTATGCCGAAGGCCGCTCTATGGTTAAAGGCTCGGGACAGTGGAATCGGTGACCTCGGGTTTCGCGCCCGGTCCTGATACCCAGAATCTCAGCATCAACCACGTCGTCACCGAACAGCAGCACAATCCAGTGCACCGGACGCACGAATTCGGCGTCGCCCGCGCCCCAGCGCATGCGTCTGGGGATGGGCAGATTGGCGAGCGCCTTGCTGACAATGGGGGCTAGCAGGTCCGTGGTCAGGCTTCCAACCTTCCGGCGATGAAAGGTGAGCCACGCGCCACGGTCGGTCTGCTGCTTCTGCAAGCTCTCCACTTCGACGCCGCAGGAGCGAGCGAAACCTAAAGCGGCTTTGGTGGGTCGGCCACCGGCATCGAACGCCGCCTTGAGCGCGGGCCCGCGCATGACCGTGTCCTGGTCGGGTTGCCGGGTGCTGACGTTCTTGATGTGAACCGCCAGGCGCCGCGGCGTTGCGTAGGCATAGATACCGCGATCTATGAATGCATCGCCTGCATCGCTCGCCGCCCCCGATTCTTGAAGGGGCTCGCTGACGCGCGCGGGCTGCTGACTACTATTGCCGTGCGCCGGGATTCCGAACTGAAGGTTTTCACTCTCCAGCCCCTGCTCGATGCCGGCGCGGAGTGCGTCGGCAAGGGTTGCCAGCGCGCGCGGCGGCAATTCTTCGGTGCCGATTTCGACCAGCAGGTCCCGCTCGTCAGCCATTTGCGGCTTTAGCGGTATTCAGCAGCAGTGGGAATCCCAAGGCCTCGCGCGCGGCAAAATAGGCTTGCGCCACCGCGCGCGCCAACCCCCTCACCCTCAAGATATACCGCTGCCGTTCGCCCACTGATAAAGCGTGGCGCGAGTCAAGCAGATTAAACGTGTGTGACGCCTTGAGCGTTTGTTCGTACGCGGGCAGCGGCAGACCCGCGGCGATCAGGCGCTGCCCTTCGCGTTCGCACGTCTCGAACCATGACGTCAACGCATCGACATCGGCCTGTTCGAAATTGTAAGTCGATTGCTCCACCTCGTTCTGGTGAAACACATCACCATAGGTAACGACGCCCTCGGCGCCGACAGTCCACGCAAGCTCGTAGACGCTTTCCACTTCCTGCAGATACATGGCGATGCGTTCGAGTCCGTACGTTATCTCACCGCTGACCGGCCGGCAGTCCAGCCCGCCGACCTGCTGAAAGTAGGTAAAT
>JACCYU010000124.1 GCA_013696315.1 Gammaproteobacteria bacterium
CGCGCATACTGGTACTCGGGTAGCGGGTCCCATAGATGGTGGGATTCAACCTCGACCACAGGATAGCTGTAATCGAACTGGTCGATAGTGCGCGTCTCCTCGCCCTTAAGCGCGCCCACTACGGTGAGTTGCCGGCCGTTCGAATAGATGGCCGGGTCCAGAAATCCCTCGAAGCGCGCCAGGAAACGGCCCTGACTCACGTCACTTTCGTTCGGCCGCGCGCTGTCACTTAAGCTGCGCGAGACGACTTCTATCAAGGTCTCCGATGCGCCGTTTTCGACGTTGGCAATGGTGCCGCCCCAGCGGACACGGGTACCCGTCAGCCGCTTGCCGTCGGCACGCGCGGCGGACACTGACGGGCTGTCCCCGGGCGCGTTTCGAATCTGTTGCGGAATCTGGCTGGCGCACGCCGTCAGAAGAAGCGCGCCCAGCAGCATGCTAGCGAGCCTGTACATAATGCACCTCAATTAGAGCCACGGCCACGAGTACCCGCGGCATTCATGCGCTGCCTGTAATATGTCCGTTGCGCCAGTAGGTTAGTTCCACCTTGTGTTGGACCCGCCGCCCGTTCCGCGTACCCGGTAACAGGCTGGATTGATGTCCACCGTGTGTCGGGGTAATCGTTAAGCCCGTCTGAACTGACGTGTTATGGTTCGCAAGTGTCATTTTAAGGTACGGAAACGTCACGCCATCGACAAGAGCCGCGGAAGCGGCAGATCGCGAAGGCCGGCCGCACTGCGATGTAGGGCTTGTTTACTCACTAAGCCTTTGTTTAACAATACTAATGATATGATCATCGATGCCCGCACTGTAACTTAGCATACCGTCATCTCCGCCGACGTATGTATTATCGGCGGCGGTGCCGCGGGTATTGCCATTGCGCTGGATCTGATCGACCCTCGCTGCGTGTGGTGCTGCTGGAGAGTGGCGGCGAGACCTCGGATGCGGCGACGCAAATGCTTTACGCCGGCGAGAACGTAGGTTTGGACCATGTACCGCTGGATGCCGCGCGCAGCCGCTTTCTGGGCGGCAGCTCCAACTGCTGGGGCGGATGGTGCCGGCCTCTGGATCCCATCGACTTCGAGGCGCGCTCCTGGATGCCGGCCTTATTACCGGCACGCCCACACGCTGCTGGAGCTCGGACCTTACGAGTATTCTGAAGCCTACTGGCAAAGCGAACTGGCCCGGCAGCGGGTGTCGCTTTTTCCGATTCAAGGCGATGACATGGTCAATGTCATCAATCAACTCAGTCCGCTGACGCGTTTCGGTCAGGTGTATCTCACGCGTCTGGCGCAAGCGCCCAAGCTGCGTGTTTTTCTCAACGCCAACGTCACCGAGTTGCAGGCGAACGTCACGGCGTCGATGGTCGATTGCGTGCAGGTGGCGACCCTCGATGGCGTGCGCTTTTCCGTATCGTCGAAGCTGGTGGTGCTGGCCTGTGGAGGCATCGAAAACGCGCGTTTGCTGCTAGTTTCCAACGGCGTTCAGAGCGCGGGGCTGGGCAACGGCAACGATCTCGTCGGGCGTTATTTCATGGATCATCCGCGGTTTCGCTGGACCAAAGTCCGGCTTGGAGATCAGCGCAAATACCGCCGCCTTTACGACAGTTCGCTGGCGCACACGCGGCCCCGCGTACGGAGTCGGGATTTGCGCCTGGCCGCGCACCTCGCGCCGTCATTCACACAGCAACGTGAGGCCCGGCTGCCCAATTCGAGAACCTATCTGGTGGCGAACTATTTCGCCTCGGTGTCGGCGACGTATGGCGTGCTGAAAGTGATGTGGCATCGCATGCACAACCGCAAGAAGTTTGGCGTACCGCTTGCGACGGTGGCGCTGGAAGCCGCGCGTAACCCGCCATGCTGCTGCGTCAAGCGCCGCGGGCGTGCCTCGCGGTGCTCGACAACCGGCTGAATCCGGAATCCGTCAAACGCGAGTTCCATCTGGTAACCATTTGCGAGCCGGTGCCCAATCCGGATAGTCGCGTTACGCTGTCTTCCGGGCGCGACATGCTGGGCCTCAATCAGGCGCGCCTCGACTGGCGCATGGGCGAACTGGACAGGCAAAACCTTCAGGGGACCTGCGATTTGATCCGCCGCGAGACGGACCGCCACGGATTCCTCATTCCGGTCGAGCGATGGCAAAGTCAGGTACAAAACTGGCCGCAAGGCGTCGAGGGTTGCTGGCATCACATGGGGATGACGCGCATGAGCGCCGATCCCAGACGCGGGGTGGTAGACGCCGATTGCCGCGTACATGGGTTAAGCAATCTGTTCATCGCCGGCAGCTCCGTGCCCCCCACCGTGGGCAGCGACTTTCCGACCATCACGACCGTCGCGCTTGCCCTGCGGCTGTCGAAAACGTTGCAGGCGGTTATGGAACTCGCGCAAGCAGGAGCTACCGTCATCTAGCAGGCTGGTGTCGCAGGCGCGCGACCGAGCGCCTGGTCGCGCCGCCTGTCGGCATTAACGATTATTGATCGTTGCCAGCGCGGCCGCGTGACTAGCCACCGCGTCTTGCGCGCGCGACACGGTCGCGTTGAGGTCGCGCACCAGCCCGTCGGCCAACCCGTAAACCCAGCCGTGAATGGCAAGCGGCTGTCCACGTTCCCAGGCATCGCGCACGACGGTAGTCTGCGCGACGTTGGCGACCTGCTCGATGACATTCAGTTCGCACAGACGATTGACCTTGTCGGATTCGTCTAGCGCCGCCAGCGCGCTCGCGTGTTTGAGCGCGACGTCGTGCACGTGACGCAACCAGTTGTCGATCAGGCCGAAGCGCGAACCGGCCACGGACGCCTGCACGCCGCCGCAACTGTAGTGGCCGCAGACGATGACATGCTTGACGCGGAGTACGTCTACCGCAAATTGCAGCACGGACAGGCAATTAAGGTCCGTATGCACCACCACATTGGCAACGTTGCGATGCACGAAAATCTCGCCCGGCATCAGCCCGATGATCTGGTTGGCGGGCACGCGGCTGTCGGCGCAACCGATCCATAAATATTCCGGCGCTTGCTGGCGCGACAGGCGCGCGAAGAAATCCGGCTCGCGCGAAACGATCTCGCGCGCCCATGCGCGATTATTGTTAAACAGATGATTTAAATCACTCATTGTAGAGGTACCAGCCATTTTCGGCGGTTTAAGTTGGAGTAATCGGACAGGGTCGACGTAAGCCAACGCTACCCGGGTGTCAGGCCGCTGATTCGAGACGGTCACGCAACTATATTCATAATCGTTTAAGTGAAGGGCGCTTGACTTGGCTCCGGAAAAAGTACGATAGTACGCGAGCAGGTGTTCAAGGTGGGGAGTTACTGTCAGCAGTCCTTGCGATTAAGCCGGTACTTGAGTTTGTCATTTTCTCTATCTTGTCTCATGCGGTCCGGGCATTACGCTCATTTTTTTACTATGTTTTTTTTACTATGTTTAGGAATATTCAAGATGGCAACTGGTACTGTGAAATGGTTTAACGAATCCAAGGGCTATGGCTTCATAACGCCCGATGACGGAGGCGATGATCTGTTTGCGCATTTCTCCGCGATTCAGGCCAAAGGCTTCAAAACGCTGGCCGAAAACCAGAAAGTGTCTTTTGATGTAACCACCGGCCCCAAGGGCAAGCAGGCTGCAAACATTCAGCCGATGTAACCTGATCCACTGAAAAGCCCGGCCACGCCGGGCTTTTTGTTTTCATTGCACGCAGTCCGCCATAAACAGCGCGATGCGCGTATGCCACCAGCTATTCGTCCGACGCATCAGGCCTGCAACGCGCGTTCAAGTTCCGCGAAACTCTGCGCCTTGCCATCCGCTTCGAGAGCCACACCAAGGAGCTTCGCAATCTGCGTGGTGGAAAAGATGCCCCGCAGTATGGCTTTGCCGCGGTCGTCCTGATCCAGCACGATCGCGTGCTGACGGCCCGCGCCGCGTAGGGTCGCTACAATATCGCCGACGGACGCTCGCTCGACATCTTTCATGCGCAGCGCGCCGATTTCGTCCCGTGCGGTCATGACCTGTTCCACGCGAATGGCGCTATGCGGAACGCGCTCGGCCGAACTGATGGCGATCGGGCGCTCGCCCATAATGTCGGTAGCCGTGATAACACCCAGCACCGAGTCCGCGTAACCAGTCACTATCAACAGTCGCACCTCGGCATGAATCATCTTCTGCAAAGCATCATCGATCGGTGTTTCCGGCGCGACCGTAAACACCTTGACGCGCAGCAGATCGGTCATCACATCCAGTGCGGTGGCATCCATGCTAACGGACACCGGCAACCCCTGCCGGTATCGAAATACAACGGTATCCGTCGCCAGCGCCTGAGTTGGCAGCGGATGAAATGATTGCGACATGAGATCCTCCGTTGGAAGCTCGAAGGGCGGGAGTCGAATACTCCCTCTATTCCAAGTGTAGCACCTGGTCTGGCCAAACGACACGCCGCGGCGCGAGCTTGAGCGCCAACCTGGCGCTTATCCGCGTTGCACAATGAGTGCAGACGATGCGGGGGCTAGAATCGGGCATTCAAGCCAACCGTTACCGAGCGCCCGGGCAGCGGCGCACTCTGTTTGAGGAACGACGTGTGCCGACGCGCCTCCTCGTTGAGCAGGTTGGCGCCTTGCACGAAGAACTCATAGTCGCCGTTGCTCGCCAGCCTGCACGAGAGACGCGCATCCAGCAGGGTGTAGCCATCTGTTTCGGTTTCCAGCGGCGCCACCCGGTCCTGTTCCTCGATCCGGATCACATCGATGCCGGCGCTCCAGCGAGTCAAAGTATAGTCCAGTCCCGCGACGAGGCGCAGTGGTGTTATCCGCGGCAAGTCGCCGCCGTCACGCAGCCCGCCGCGCACGTAATCGGCGAATACCCGCAAGTCCAGCACGCTGCCCGGCCCTTGCAGCAGGCCGATAACGCCTTCCACCTCGCCGCCGTAAAACTCGGCGTCCTGCTGCGCGTAAGCGGTGGACACCAGCTCGCCGGCCGGGTCGAGCTCGCCTGACTCGTTCAGGCGATCGATCAGGCCATCGCCGTTGCCGTCGACACCTTGCAGAAAGATAAAGTCATCGATCAGGTTGGCGAGCGCGTTCACGTTCCAGGTCACGCGCCCAGCGGTCTTGCGTATACCCACATCTAGGGCTGTGCGCGGTTTCCTCGTTCAGCTCCGGGTCGCCCCGCTCGAAGGTCAAGGTGGCCAGATGCGCACCGCCAGCGTAAAGTTCCTGCGCCGCCGGTGCGCGTTGCGAACGCGTGGCGGAGATGTTGAACGCGTAATCCTCAGTGAACTTGTAAATGGCGCCGGCCGATATGCTGTAAAGATCGTGATCGGCGTCGGGGTTGCCACCAGAGGCTTCGGCTTCCTGGCGCTCGTAACGACCGCCCAACTCCAGCGTTAGCGAGCCGAATGCCCGCTCCTCGACGATAAACGCGGCCAGTGCCTGCGTTCGTGTTGGCGCGACGAACGCCTCCTCGCAGAGCGACGCGAAATCCTGGTCGCGGTACTGCACGCCCACCGCGCCCGACCAGCCCGCCAGCGGGTGGTGCAGCAGCTCCAGACGGGCTTCGTACTCTTCGTTGTCGAACCGCGTGCCGGGCTCGCCGGAACCCTCGAACTCGGTATGTTCGTAGTCGTTGTAACCAGCATCCGCGGTCAGGCGCTCGAAGCCGGGCAATGGTTCGCGCAGCTCGCCCTTGAGATCGTACCGGGTCTGATCGGCGTCGATGAAGACGCCTTCGGCGCCGGGAATGCCATATTCGGTCAAGAGTCGGCTGACGGCGGCGCCGACAAAGCCGCGGTCGCCGACGTAGGAACCGCCGCCCGAAAAACTGTCGATGTCCACGGCGCTGTTGACCAGTGTCCCGTCGGAGGCGAACGTTTGCGGGTCGTCTGCGGCCTCGTTCGGGATCTCGTAGTCATTGGTTTCGCGGCCGGTGCCGTCCAGGTGCAAAGCGAAGTTGTCACCGATGCCGCCTGTCAGATCAAAGCGCCCGGTGCGTTCCTCGGCGGCGCTGCCATAGCGCACATCCACCTCGGACTCCAGCGTTTCAGGCACGTAATCGGGGATGCGGTTGGTCACCACATTGACCACACCGCCGATCGCGCCGCTACCGTACAGCAGGGTCGAGGGCAGGATCTCCACCTGGCGCGCCCAGCGGCTCGATGCCGATGGCGTGATCCGCGCTGATGCCGGAAACATCCATCGAGCCGATGCCGTTCTCCAGCACGCGCACGCGCGGCGCGTCCAGACCGCGAATTACCGGCCGGCTCGCGCCCTGACCGAAATCGCTGGCGCTGACACCCGGCTCTCTGGCCAGGGTCTCACCGATGGTGGGGGCTATTTTCCTGCGCAAATCCTCGCCGCGCAGCACCGACACTGGACGCGCGATCTCCAGTTCGGGCTCGTCCAGCGGGCTTGCCGTGACGGTCACCGGACCCAGCTCAATCGCCTGGCCCGGCTCCTGCGCCGTTGACGCTTGCGTACCCGCGCAGGCGAGCACAAAACCCATACTAATTCTCGTATTCATGCCCGGCTCCAATGCACCCCGCGAATCAAGACAGCCGGATGTCTGGCTTTGACGGGGAACAAACTCTCGATCGGAAACGCCAAGGAGGCGGCGTGTTGGCGCCGCCTTCAGCTATGTTTTGCAGGTCAGGCGAGGTCGATCGGTGGAGCGCGTGCGTGGTGGGTACGGAACCGCGTCGACGCGGTGTGGCAGGT
>JACCYU010000125.1 GCA_013696315.1 Gammaproteobacteria bacterium
GAACACGCCAACCAATATCTCTAGCGAACGCTTCATCATCATATATCCCGGGCGGTATGTGGAATCGGTTTGTGGTCCGGTGTCAGGGCGAGCATCATGCCGGATCGCCGAACATCAGCGCGGTCAGGATGAAATCCAGCCCCAGCACCGCCAGCGCCGTATGGACTACCGTGCGCGTGGTGGCGCGGCTGACGCCCTCCGACGTGGGCACGGCGTCGTATCCCTCGAAAACCGCGATCCAGGCGGCGACGAATCCGAACGCGACGCTCTTGATCACCCCGTTTACGATATCGGCGTTGAGATCCACTGCGGCCTGCATCTGCGACCAGTACGACCCCGCATCGACCCCCAGCAGGCCGACGCCTACGAACATGCCGCCGTATACGCCGATCGCGCTGAAGATGGCGGCCAGCAGCGGCATGGCAATGAAAGCCGCCAGGAAGCGCGGCGCCACGACTCTTCTGATCGGATCCACGGCCATCATTTCCATTGCGGACAACTGTTCGGTGGCTTTCATGAGCCCGATCTCGGCAGTCAGCGCCGAACCCGCGCGCCCCGCGAATAACAGCGCGGTGACCACGGGTCCCAGCTCTCGCACCAGCGACAGCGCCACTACTACGCCCAGCGAGTTCTCCGCGCCGAAGGTGGACAACGTGACATAGCCTTGCAGGCCCAGCACCATGCCCACGAACAGGCCGGAGACGAGGATAATCAGAAACGACAGCACGCCGACCGAATACAGCTCGCGCACCACTAGCCCAGGACGCGTTACCACACTGCCCAGACTGGCCAGCACGCGCAACAGAAAAATATGACCGCGACCGAGCCGCTCGAATACGTTCAGCCCCCAGCGGCCGAGACTCGCGATTGTGTCTACCATGTGGTGTTCAAATCAAGGCGGACGACTGTTTGCAAAGGACTATCCATGACGTGTCAGCGCCCGCTCAGCAGGTCTTGCGCGTATTCGCGTGCCGTATAGTGAAATGGCATGGGACCATCCGGGCGACCATGCAGGAACTGTTGCACCCAGTCCGATGTGCTGTTGCGCAAAGAATCCGCCTCGCCGGCCTCGATGACCCGCCCTTCCGCGATGACATAAATATAATCCGCAATCCCTAAGGTCTCCTCCACGTCGTGGGACACGACCACGCTGGTCAGCCCCAGAGTCTGGCTGAGCTGCTTGATGAGCGTGACGATGGTGCCCTTGGTAATCGGATCCAGGCCAGTGAATGGCTCATCGTACATAATCATCATCGGGTCCAGCACCACCGCGCGGGCCAGCGCCACCCTCCGCGCCATACCGCCCGACAGCTCGCTCGGCATCATGCCGCGCGCGCCGCGCAAGCCCACGGCTTCGAGCTTGATCAGCACCAGGTCGCGCACCAGCTCTTCGGGCAATTTTGTGTGCTCGCGCAGCGGATAGGCGACGTTCTCGAACACGTTGAGGTCGGTCAGCAGCGCGCCGGTCTGAAACAGCATGCCCATGCGCTTGCGCAGTTCGTACAGCGCGCCGCGGCGCAATTTATGCACGTTCTGCCCGTCCACGTGCACGGCGCCTCGCGATGGCCTGAGTTGCCCGCCGATAAGCCTCAGCAAGGTAGTCTTGCCGGTGCCGCTGGGACCCATAAGCGCGGTGATCTTGCCGTGCGCGATGTCGAGGCTCAGATCATTGAAGATCGGCCGGTCGCCCCGCGCAAAATGCAGATTGCGCACAGCCACCAGCGGCTCTTGCGGAATGGGTTGCTGCTCGATGATCGACTCCAGGCAAAACTAAAGTGTGCGTGGGCTAAAGCTTAAGGGGAAAAGAAAAGCGTGGATGATATACGTTAACGCGCCTTAAACGAAGTTTTTGCGCCTGACCAGTAAGATGCGTACGGGCAGGCTCAGCGCCTTCGTCGCGGCACTGTGCGATGGCGCGCGAACCTTACCCCAGCCGGTTACTTCGCGCGGGTGTCATCGATTTCGCATGCATACTCGCGGTATGTGTTGCCACCGGACTGCTTGGCGAGATACATCGCGGAATCCGCGGCGGAGAGCAGTTCGTCTGCGGTTGCCCCGCCTTCTGGATACACGGCGATACCGATGCTGACAGAGACCTGGAGCGGCCCGCCGGCCAGCTCGAATGGCTCGGCAAGCAGTTTCAGCATACGCTGCGCCATAAGCACCTCGTCGCCCGCGGTAGGTCTTCCGCCATTAGGGTAAACTCGTCGCCACCCAGCCGGCCCACGAACTCACCTGTCCGGCAGAAGCCGATCGCGATTGCTCAGATCGCCGATGATTTTGCGCTGCGGCTCCGGCGTCAGGTGGGCGTGGCGATAATGCGGGCCTCTTCGGCGAGTTCCGGTCGCTTGAGCAGGTCCACCACCTCAAACTCGCACCAGCCTTGCAACTCCCCCTGGCAGAGCTTGCGAACGTTTTTCTGCGCGAGCGTCGAGGCGGGTGAATGTCCGGTGACCGCAAGTCGCAGCAAGTATTTTGCGGTTTTTTTGGATCATAGTTCTTCGACCGTGGCGGGGGTAACAACGGGCTGTGGTTCGCGTTCAACCGGACGGCGGCGTGCATAATCTTGGGCCTTAGCATCGGCGGCGCGTGCGGTATACTCCGCTGGATTGCGAACGACCGATCCACGATCACCACTTCATTTGCCCCGGCGCGCCCGCGGTCACCCGAACGAACTGGCGCATTGTGTGGCAACTTTACCAACATCATGGCTATCGACATCATGGCTATCGATCCGGGACAAATCAGCGCGCTGGCAATGGCGGTAATCGAGACCGAGGCTGCCGCGATCACCGCACTCGCCGCCCGCGTCGACGTTGAATTCATCCGCGCCTGCGAATATCTGCTGGCCTGCGACGGCCGAATCGTGGTCATGGGCATGGGAAAATCGGGGCACATCGGTGGCAAGATCGCGGCGACTTTCGCCAGTACAGGCAGCCCGGCGTTTTACGTGCATCCCGGTGAGGCGAGCCACGGCGATCTGGGCATGATCACGGCGAAAGACGTAGTCGTCGCCCTGTCCAGTTCCGGCGAGACCGATGAGTTGCTGCTACTCTTGCCGCTGATCAAACGACTGGGCGCGCCATTGATTGCCCTGACTGGCAATCCGGCTTCCACCTTGGCGCGCGAGGCGACGGTCAATCTGGACGTAAGCGTCGCAAAAGAAGCGTGTCCGTTAGGTCTGGCGCCCACCTCCAGCACCACCGCGCTGCTGGTCATGGGCGACGCGCTTGCCATCGCACTGTTGCAGGCGCGCGGTTTCAGCGCCGATGATTTTGCGCGCTCACATCCGGCCGGACGACTGGGCCGGCGCCTGCTGCTGCACGTGGGCGACATCATGCAGACGGGCGAGCGGGTGCCGGCGGTGACGGAGTCGACGTTGCTCGCCGACGCGCTGATCGAGATTACGCGCAAGGGACTGGGCATGACCGCCGTGGTCGACGCGGAAAAGCGCGTAATCGGTATTTATACGGACGGCGATCTGCGCCGCACCCTGGACCGCGCCATCGATATCCGCGCGACACGCATTGGCGAAGTCATGACCGAAGGCGCCAAGACGGCGCGGTCCGAACAGCTTGCCGCCGAATTATTGAAAACCATGCAGGATCACAAGATCAACTCGCTGCCGGTGGTGGACGAGCGCGGTGTCCTGGTGGGCGCACTGAACATGCACGATTTGTTGCGCGCCGGCGTATTATAAAGGATGGACGACGACGTCATGCGGCGCGCCGCGAGTATCAAACTGGCCGTGTTCGATGTGGACGGCGTGCTGACCGACGGCGCGCTCTTGTTTGGCGATGACGGACAGGAATACAAGGCGTTCAACGTGAAGGACGGCCACGGCCTGCGGATGCTGCAGCATTATGGCGTCGTCGTCGCCATCATCACCGGCCGCGAGTCGAAGGCCGTCACCCGGCGCATGGCGGACCTTGGCATCGAACACGTCGTACAGGGAAAAGCTGACAAGCTGCCGGCGTTCCAAAAGCTGCTGAATAGTCTGAATATTGTGGCGGCACAGAGCGCATACGTGGGCGACGACGTGGTCGATATCCCCGTGTTGCGGCGCGCAGGTCTTGGCATTGCGGTGCAGGACGCGCATCCCCTGGTTAGCCGTTACGCGCACTGGGTGACGCCGAGCCCGGGCGGCCACGGCGCGGCGCGCGAGGTCTGCGAACTGATTCTTGAGGCGCAAGGCAAGCTGGATACGGCCATGAAACATTACCTGACATGATGCTGCGTCTGCTGCTGCTGCTCGCGTTGATCGGAGTCACGGTAGGGGTGAGCGACTGGCTGCGCGGCCTGCAGGAGGAACTGCAACGCGTGCCGGCGGTCGCGGAGCCGCGCGCGCCAGATTTCGCCTTCACCGACGTGCTGCTCACCATGATGGGCGTGGACGGCGCGCCGAAATACCGCATTGAGGCACCACGCATGGTGCACTTTCCGGTTAACGACAACTCGGCCCTTGTGTCACCCGATGTCTGGTTTTTCCGTGACGACGGCCCACCCGTGGAGCTGCGCGCCGAGCGCGCGCGGGTGACGGCCAGGGGTGAGCGGATCTGGCTGCCGGGCGCGGTCGACATCGAGCGTCCGCCGCACGACGCGCGCGCGCGGCTCACTGTGAAAACCCGAGACGTCACGGTGTTCCCCGATCCCCAACTGGCGCGCACCAGGGCGCCGGTGAAAGCCACCAATGAAGCGCAGCGGCTGGAAGGAGTGGGCATGCGGCTGGATCTGGCCGCCGGGACCCTGGCTCTGAGATCGCGGGTGCGAGGGCGATATGTGCCGTAGTACCGCCCATCTGGCGCTGATGCTGTTGCTGGCGATACCGCAGTTGAGCCTCGCTCAGCAGGCCGATTCCGCGTTGCCCATCGAGATCGAGGCGGATCGCGCCGATCTTAACGAAGTAACCGGCGTCGGCGTCTATCGTGGCGATGTGCGCGTCACGCAAGGCAGCATGGTGCTTAACGCGGACACGATGACAGTCATCACGGCGGGCAGGCGCCTGCAAAAAATCATCGCCGAAGGCGACAAGAGCACCTTTCGTCAGACCTTCCCCGGCGACAATGCGCCCGCCGCCGACGATCCCGGAGAGAATGAGCCCGGAGAGAATGCACCCGAAGAAAACGGACCCGGCGAAAATGCATTATACGCCGAGGCCTTGCGCATGGAGTACGAGCCGGGTAAACATCGCATCACATTGCTTGGGGAGGCGTTTTTGCGTCGGGCGAAGAACGATTTTGCGGCGACTAGAATCGTTTATGACATCCGGCGGCGCGTGGTGGACGCCGACAATCCCGACGGGGCCGGGCGCGTACAAATGACCTTGGTGCCCGAGGATGCAAACGACGGCAATGACTCGCCCGCCGCACGATGAGCGAACTGCGCGCGCGCGATCTTGCCAAGAACTACAAGGGTCGGCAGGTCGTCGATGGCGTGTCGCTGCATGTGGTCAGCGGCGAAGTGGTGGGTCTGCTTGGCCCCAACGGCGCCGGCAAGACCACCTGCTTCTACATGATGGTGGGCCTGGTGCGCTGTGATCGCGGCGCGATCACGCTGGATAAACACGACGTTGCGCGCGCGCCCATGCATGCGCGCGCGCGCGCGGGTATCGGCTATCTCCCGCAGGAGGCGTCGGTGTTCCGCAAGCTCACTGTGGCGGACAATCTAAATGTCGTGCTGCAGGCGCGTCGCGGTCTGAACCGCCGCCAACGCGCGCGGCATCTGGAGCGGCTGCTCGACGATTTGCAGATCGCTCATATCGCCGGTAGTCTCGGTATCAGCCTCTCGGGCGGTGAGCGGCGGCGCGTGGAAATCGCCCGCGCGCTGGCGATGGAACCGGCCTTCATGCTGTTGGACGAACCCTTCGCCGGTGTCGACCCGATTGCGGTAATGGATATCCAGCGTATTATCGGGCATCTGACGGAACGCGGCATAGGTGTGCTGGTGACTGACCATAACGTACGCGAGACGTTAGGAATCTGCGCCCGGGCGTATATTCTGGGCGAAGGCAGGGTCATCGCCGAGGGCGCTCCACAGGACATTCTGGCCGATGCCCGCGTGCGCCAAATCTATCTGGGCGAGCACTTCCGCCTTTGACTTAGGCGTTACTATTGCGGTACGCGCGGCGCGAAACGCCGGCGCTGGGGCCGGCAGAGTCCGCGTATCAATATGGGAAGAATGCTGCCGGTGCCTTATACTTGAAGCCATGAAATTTTTCGAATCCGCAATCCGGTCGCGTCGCGCCGGACGCGCCCGGGCCGTCAGTCATGCTGTCAACCCTCGTAAACACTGTAGTAAACCCAGCGGTACGCAATAACTGCTGATCGCAATCGAGATTGTCGATGTTGAAACCTTCCATCCAGCTGCGCCTCGGTCAGCAACTGACCATGACGCCGCAACTGCAGCAGGCCATCCGCCTGTTGCAGTTATCCACACTGGAGCTACAGGCGGAGATTCAGCAGAATTTCGAGAACAACCCCATGTTGGAAACCGTCGAGGATGACGGCGAACCGGAGGGGGAGAGCAATCCGCCGAACGGCGATGCAACGTCGCCTGGCGACGCCGAAACGGCCGCGGCCAGTAACGACGACAGCATCCCGGCGCCCGCGGAAACGCCTGACGATCTACCGGTGGACAGCAGCTGGGATGACAGCTACGACACCTCCAGCCCCTATAACGGCGCGTCCGACGACGGCCGGGATATCTTCGAGAATCAGAGCGGCGCGCAGGAATCGCTGCGCGATCACCTGCTGTGGCAGATGCGGCTGACGCAGATGAGCGATACCGACCGGGCGATCGCGATGGCGTTGATTGACGCAATCGGCGACGACGGATATCTGGGCGAATCCTTAGAATCGATTCACGCCAATCTCGCGCTGGAGGCCGATATCGATCTGGACGAAGTAGAGGCCGTGCTGCATCTGGTGCAGCGTTTCGACCCGGTGGGTTCCGGCGCGCGCAGTCTGTCGGAATGTCTCGGCATCCAGTTGCAGCAGCTTGCCAGCGATACGCCCTGGCTCAAGGAGGCGCGGCAGCTCGTGACCGAGCATCTGGATTTGCTGGGAGCGCGTAATTACAAGCAGTTGTCGCGGCGTATGAAGCTCACCGAGCCTGAAGTGCACGAAGTCGCGGCGCTGATCCAGACGCTCAACCCACGCCCCGGATCGCGGATCAGTAGCCGCGCCCCGGAATACATAGTGCCGGACGTGAGCGTGTTCCGCTCGCAGGGGACGTGGAGAGTGGAGCTGAATGCAAACACGGCCCCGCGCATCCGCATCAACTCGATGTACGCGGGCCTGGTGAAACGCGCCGACAACAGCGCCGACAACACTTATATGCGCAACCAGTTGCAGGAGGCGCGCTGGTTTATCAAGAGTCTGCAGAGCCGCAACGAGACCCTGCTCAAGGTGGCGACGGCCATTGTGGCGCACCAGCGCGGTTTTCTCGAATATGGCGCGGAAGCCATGAAGCCGCTGGTGCTGAAAGACATCGCCGAGCGGCTGGAGATGCACGAATCGACCATCTCCAGGGTAACCACGCACAAATATATGCACACGCCGCGGGGCATCTTCGAGTTCAAGTATTTTTTCTCCAGCCACGTCGGCACCGCCGACGGCGGTGTGTGTTCGGCCACTGCCATCCGCGCCATGATCAAGACTTTAATCGCGCAGGAGCACGCTACCAAGCCCTTGAGTGACAGCAAGATCGCCGCCATGCTGGTCGTGAAAGGCATCAACGTGGCGCGGCGCACGGTGGCGAAGTACCGCGAGGCCATGTCCATTCCACCTTCCAATGAACGCAAACGCATGGCCTGATCACGTCCTGGCCGAGGGGTCGCGCCGGCAGATGAGATCGCTCGCCTTCCATGTGTTACCAGCGAGAGTGTTTTACCACTGACAGGTTTTACCAACAACAAGGTTCCTAACGACAGGGGGTTTACATGCAGATCAATCTCACCGGGCATCACGTAGACATCACCGGTGCGCTGCGCGAGTATGTGGCCGACAAATTCGAGCGCGTGGAGCGGCATTTTGACCAGGTCACCGATGCCCACGTCATACTGACGGTCGAGAAACTGCGCCACCGGGCGGAAGCGACGATGATGGTGAGCGGCAACCGCCTGTTCGCCGACGACGTCAAGGAAGATATGTACGCGGCGATCGACGGGCTGGTCGACAAGCTCGATCGGCAAATCGTCAAACATAAGGAGAAACTGAAAGATCATCATCGAGTGGAAGGGTCGCATCGCAACATGTCCTGAAATACTCTGTCCTCAATGGCGGATTCGCCTGATCGACGTCCGACACGCGTGAAACACGTACTCGACGATTTGCGCGCCACCGCAACATCCGCGGAAATGCTGACGCTGCTCGATTGTGAGGTCGCCGCTCTAGCGGCGTGAATGCTGACCGTGCGCCGTCGCCGCCGGGTAGACTGCCATGACCGAATCGCTGACTGTCCAAACCCTTTATGATGACCTGCTGGCGCGCCTGCGCCTGAAGTGGCTGGCCGGCAAGGGGGGCGGCGAGCGCGAGTTCGCCCAGCGCGGCAACCACGGCCTCATCGGGCATTTCAACCTCATCCACGCCAATCAGGCGCAGGTGCTCGGCAAGACGGAACTCAACTATCTCGCGAATCTGCGCAAAAACTGGCGTCAGGATGCCAGCGAGCAGTTGTTCGAGAACGACCCGGTGGTGATCCTGCTGGCCGACGAGTGCTCGCCGCCAGAGGAGTTCGTGCGGCTCGCGGATCGGTTCAATGTGCCGCTGCTGCAGTCGGCGATACCCAGCAACGACCTGATCAACGATCTGCGCTATTACTTTACGCACAAGCTGGCGGAACGCATCACGCTGCACGGTGTGTTTCTCGAAGTCTTGAGCATCGGCGTGCTGCTCACCGGCGACAGCGGCGTCGGCAAGAGCGAGCTGGCGCTGGAATTAATCTCCCGTGGCCATAGGCTGGTGGCGGATGATGCGCCGGAATTCGCGCGTATCGCGCCGGATATCGTCAACGGCAACTGTCCTTCGATCATTCAGGATTTTCTGGAGGTGCGGGGCCTGGGCGTGTTGAATATACGCGCCATGTACGGCGACAGTATCATCAAGAAGGGCAAGTACCTGCGTTTGATCATCGAGCTCAAGCATCTGCGGCAGGGTGACGCGGCGTTCGCGGATCGTCTGCGCGACCAGCAGCATACCCGCAACGTGCTGGGACTGGACATTCCGGTGTTTTCGCTGCCGGTGGCGCCAGGCCGCAACCTGGCGGTGCTGGTCGAAGCGGCCGTGCGCAACCACCTGTTACGGCTCAACGGGTATAATGCTGGCGAAGATCTGGCCGCCAGGCAGCGGCGGCTGATGACCTGATCGCTGACTTGCCGACCACGGCGGGCGCGATTCTTCGCACAACTAACAAGGTCTTGATGAAACTGCTAATCGTCAGCGGGCTATCCGGTTCGGGCAAAACGGTGGCGCTCCATACCCTGGAAGACGAAGATTTCTACTGCATCGATAATCTCCATATGGGCCTCCTGCCCGCGTTTGTCGAGCAGCTTGTGAGTCCCGGTCTGAAGCTCTACGACAAGGCCGCGGTCGGCATCGATGCGCGCAGCGGCGTCGATGATCTCGCGCGCTTTCCCGAGATTGTGGATGCGATCAAGTCCAGCGGGCTGGATGTGGAAGTGATTTTTTTGCAGGCCGCCATCGAGGTGCTCATCTCGCGTTTCAGCGAGACGCGGCGCAGGCACCCGCTCACGCGCAAGGGGATGCCGCTGGTGGAGGCGATACATCTGGAGCGCTCGCTGCTGGAGGCAATCGCGTCGCGAGCCGATCTGAGGATCGACACCACGCGCACGAATGTGCATCAGTTGCGCGCGCTGGTCAGCGAACGGGTGCGTACCAGCGCCAATTCCGCATTGTCGCTGCTGTTCCAGTCGTTCGGCTACAAGCATGGTGTTCCCACTGACTCGGATTTTGTGTTCGACGTGCGCTGCCTGCCCAATCCGCACTGGCAGCCGCAACTGCGTCCGTTGACGGGGCGCGATGCAAGAGTCGTCGAGTTTCTGTGCGGACACGCTGATACGGAGGCAATGTTTCTCGCGCTGCGGGATTTTCTGGCGCGCTGGGTGCCCCGCTTCGAGGCCGACAACCGCAGTTATCTGAGCGTATCGATAGGCTGCACGGGAGGACGTCACCGGTCGGTGTATCTGGTCGAACGCCTGGCTGATAATTTCAAGGAGTCGCGCTATGAAAATATCACGGTGCGCCATCGGGAACTGGACTGACGCTTAATGCGTGCGCCTCCGGATTACCATGCTCGTCGTACTATCCAGTGACTGCCCGGTGATTGTGTACACGGTTCCGGTATCAACATGACGGTAGGTTTGCTCATCATTACGCACGGCGGGGTCGGCGAACAGCTGCTCCAGACGGCGACCTCGGTGCTGGGGTTCTGCCCGCTGCAACCCGCACATCTGGCGGTGTCGCAACGGACCGACCCCGAGAGCGCGCTGCGCGAGGCACGCGAGCTCTGCGAAAATCTGAACTGCGGCGAGGGCGTACTGGTGCTGACCGATATGTACGGCTCCACACCAAGCAACATTGCCAACCGGCTGCTGGATCATCCACAAATTCAGGTCGTCGCCGGCATCAATCTGCCGATGCTGGTGCGTGTGCTGAACTATCCGAGTCTCAATCTTTATGAAATGGTCAACAAGGCGCTGAGCGGGGGGCACGATGGCATCCTGTTTTGTGAGCGCGAGGAAGAGCGACATGATCGCTAAGGAACTCACCATCATAAATAAACTCGGCATGCACGCACGGGCGGCCGCCAAGTTCGTCAATCTGGCGTCGAATTTCGAAAGCGAGGTCGAACTCGCGAAAGGCTCGCGCAAAGTCAACGGCAAAAGCATCATGGGCGTCATGATGCTGGCGGCGGGCAAGGGCAGCACCGTCACCCTGCACGCCGAAGGCAACGACGAAAACGAGGCCGTGCATCAGCTCGAAGCGCTGATCAACCGGCGCTTCGGCGAGGAAGAATAGCCGGCGAAAAAATTGAACGCCTCATTATTTTCAGGTGACCAGGGTGGACGTGTAGGAGCGCACTCATGCGCGCTGCTCATGTCTGACGCCGCACGCGGTTAAAACCGCTCCTACAAACAGGGCGGCGGGCTTTATCCATCCTTACCTGGCTTTCCCCAACGCAAGCACGGCTGATACTCGAAAAACGCACTTCGTTTACGACGGCGCATCTCGCACTCTAACCCACCTTGTTGTCGGCCTCCGCACTCGACTTCGTGGTGTCGCCTGCTACACTGCACGGCGCGAAAATCAGCACCAGAGGGGAACCCGATAATGGCGGAACCAGCGCCAGACAGACAGACAGACGATCATCTGGAGGCTCTGGCCGAGGCCCTGCGCGCGGGTACGCTCAAGCAGGCCCGCGGCATCGTCTCCGCGCTGCATCCGGCTGAGATCGCGCACCTGCTGGAATCGCTGCCGCCTTCGCAGCGCCGCATCGTGTGGGAGATGGTCGATCAGGACGATCACGGCGAGGTGCTGCTGCACGTCGGCGACGAGGTGCGCGCCGGTCTGATCGAGGCCATGGATCACGAGGCGCTGCTGTCCGCCACGGAAGGTCTGGATGTCGATGACCTCGCCGATCTGTTGCAGGATCTGCCCGATGCGGTCGCCCGTCAGGCGCTGGCCGGCATGGATCAGCAATACCGGCAGCGTCTGGAGGCCGTGCTGTCCTATGCGGAGGACACCGCCGGCGGTCTCATGAATACGGACACGGTGACCGTGCGCGCGAACGTCACACTGGATGTGGTGCTGCGTTATCTGCGCATGAAGAGCGACATCCCGGAACTGATCGACAGCCTGATCGTGGTCAATCGCTATGATCGTTATCTCGGCATCCTGCCACTTTCCGCCGTCGTCACCCGCGATCCCGCCCTGACAGTCGCCGAGGTAATGAACTACAGCGTGGAGGGCATTCTCGCGCAGACACCGGCTGCGCAGGTCGCGAAGATATTCGAGGACCGCGATCTGGTGTCGGCGCCGGTGATCGATGATCACGGCAAGCTGCTGGGGCGCATCACCATCGACGATGTGGTCGATGTCATCCGCGAGGAGGCCGAGCATTCGGTCATGAGCATGGCCGGTCTGACCGAAGAAGAGGACATCTTCGCGCCGATCGTCCCCTCGGTGCGCAGACGCTCCCTGTGGCTGGGCGTGAATCTGATTACCGCGTTTCTGGCCGCGTCTGTGGTCGGGCAGTTTCAGGGCACCATTGAAAAAGTCGTGGCGCTTGCTGTGCTGATGCCGATCGTCGCCAGCATGGGCGGTATCGCCGGCAACCAGATCCTGGCCCTGGTGATCCGCGGTCTGGCGCAGGGCCAGATAAGCAAACGCAACGCCCGCTTCCTGGCCAGTAAGGAACTCGCGGTCGGCGCATGCAACGGCGTTATCTTCGCCGTGCTGGTCGGGGCGGTCGCCTTGGCCTGGTTTGGCGACTGGCGGATAGGGGCGCTCATCGCCACCGCGATGATCATCAATCTGCTCTGCGCCGCGATGGCCGGCGTCGGCATCCCGTTGCTCCTGCGCCGCTTCGGCATCGACCCCGCGCTGGCGGCAACAGTGATAGTAACCACGGTTACCGACGTGATGGGTTTTTTCGCGTTCTTAGGGCTTGCGACGCTGACGCTGCTTTAGGCGAAGCGGTGCATAGCGGCGCGATTCCATACCTGGCGGGCGCGGCGACGACGCGGCGTGGGGGAGCGACAGCTAAAAATACTTCGCCCAGTTGTACTGAGGGTCTCCGATCACCACGAAATGGGGGTTGAGCAGCGAGTCCTTGGTGTTGTAACGCAGCTTGTTCATGTCGAGACCGTTGAGCACGCCGCCAGCTTCCTCGACCACGCATTGCGCGGCCGCGGTATCCCATTCGGAGGTCGGCCCGAAACGCGGATAGATGTCCACCATGCCCTCGGCGACCAGGCAGGATTTCAGCGCGCTGCCCATGCTGATGAGTTCGTGATCGCCCAGTTTGTCCAGAAACGCGGCCAGCGAATCGCCGGCGTGTGAACGACTGCCGGCCACGGTTGGTCGTTTGGGCGGCGGTTTGCGCGTCGCGATTGCTTTGGCTTGCGCGCCAGTTGCGGCCTTGAACGCGCCGTGCCCGCGGCAGGCGTAATAACTTAAATTCTTGGCCGGCGCCGCCACCACACCCAGCACCGCGTCGTGATCGTGAATCAACGCGATGTTGACGGTGAACTCGCCATTGCGCTTGATAAACTCGCGCGTGCCGTCCAGCGGATCGATCAGCCAGTACGTGTCCCAGGTCGCGCGGGCTTCGAACGGCAGCTGTTTGGACTCCTCGGACAATACGGGATATTGCGGTGTCGAGGCTTTTAAGCCGTTCTTGATGATGCGGTGCGCGGCCAGATCGGCGGCCGTCAGCGGCGACTTGTCTTGCTTGTCCTGCACGCTGAAGTCCTGATTGTAAATCTCCATGATCTTGTCGCCGGCGTCCCTGGCGAGCCGGTGGGCTGTGCTCAACAGCTCTTGCAGATTTACGATTTTCTCGTTCATTTCGATTTACGTTCCTCTTTCCTTGGATCGTGTAGCAAGGCTATAGCCGCGCGACGCGAGAACGGGCCGCACCGCGCGCTTCAATAATCATCCGCGCGCCCAGCGCCGGAAGCGCTTCTTGCAATAGGTCAGCAACGAGGCGTAATCCGTAAAGTACAACTCGAAGCCGTCTTCGGCGGGCGCGTCGTACTCGCAAAATTCGTTGGAATGTTCGCGGCAGATTTTGGGCCGAACGTCATAAATGCCACAGCGTCCGTCCGTCTGTAAATGGGCGCAACGCGAGTCCACAAGCAGAAACCAGCCGTCTTCATCCTTGTAGATACTGACATTGGCGTGGCTTACCTGCCATAACAGATGCTCGAAATCGAGTTTTGAGCGCGGGGCATCGATCTGCTGCGTGATATACGTGCAGCACTTTGAATTGGTGCAGAAGCCGCACTTGGTTTCCGGCGTGAATTGAGGCGGCGGCGCGACGCTCACCCTGATGTCCGCGAGTTTATTCATATCGTCGGTCCGTTGAAGACATGCAGTTTAGCAACTCGACTCGCCACTGTGTAATCTATCTCCGCTCAGCCGCCATTGCAGCGACCGGATCTCGCCACCCGGATGCGCGCGTTCGGTAATGCTGACGCTTCCGGCGCACGTGATCGTAAGCGCCGTGGAAGCGCGCGTGCCATAGGTCTCGCCATTGATAAAGATCGGGGATAGCTGGCGTTCCAGACGCGGGCCGACCCCGGTGTCAGGCAGTTCTTGTGTGTCGGCTGGCGCTGTGTCTGTCAACAGATCGAGCAGGAGCGCGGACGTGATGGTGTCCGCGCGGACCAGTTTGTTCAGCGCGCGCTTCGCGCGCCAGACCTTGGGCCAGGGCGTGTCCAGCAGGTGGTTGCTCACGCCATAAGTGCCAGGGCCCAAGTTGCGCACCGCGTTGTCAATGTTGCAAAAATAATAGAGTTCACGTTCATCGCCGGCCAGCAGGCTGAAGCCAGAGTATTGGCCGGCGCGCTCGCCCAGATTTTCCATGTACAAGCCGGGCGCTTCACGGCCGCGCAGGTAATCGGTCACCAGCCGGCCGCGTGACGGGGCGTGCTCGCGAACCGCGCGCGGATCGCGGTAATTGGTGACCGCGGCAAAGCGACCCTGCCGGGTGATCCCGAGCCAGGTGCCGCCGCCAACCTCGTCGCGCCCCGCGATGATGTCGGGCGCATCGCCCCACGCCCCGAGTCCGGCGGCAGGGCGCGCATAAAACTCGTCACGGTTGGCGGCCAGGATGAGCCGGTAGTCGCTGTGTTCGCGATACGAGAATGCGATCAGGCACATCGTCAATTAAGGCTTGCCGCCGTATTTATGGTCGCGAAGGTCATTCCGCAATGCTGGTCCTTCGATTTACAAATGATAATGATTATACTTCGCCCTCATCGATTCGCGGACTGTCCATGGTATGAAAAATTTGCTATGAAAAATGTCATCGCGCTGCTTCTGTTAATGGTGCCGGGACTGGCGCTCGCCGATGCCTCCGTGCAATACCTCATTCAGATGCAGGATTACGTCGGCGTCGATTATGGACAAGCGGTGGCGGATGGAAAAGTCGTCAATGCCGCGGAATACCGCGAAATGCGGGATCTCGCGGCGGGCATCGCGGCACAGACCGCAGCGTTAAACCCATCGCAGATCAAGCCGCGAATGCGCGCGCAGGCAAAGCATCTTGCGCGATTGATCGAGTCACGCGCGCCGGCAAGTGCAATCACCGCCGTTACGTCGTCAATGCGCGCGGCGGTCGTGCGTGAATACGGGGTAACGACCGTCCCGCAAAATCCGCCCGATTTCAAGCTGGCACACCGGCTTTATGCGCAGTCCTGCGCAGGGTGTCACGGCGCCAGCGGCCGGGGTGATGGTGTGATTGCCGCGGGGCTGGAACCGTCGCCGACCAACTTTCGCGATGCCGCGCGCTACCGTCAGCGCACGCTCTATGGTCTTTATAACACCATCTCCTTGGGTGTCGATGGCACCGCGATGCGTGCTTTTGAGGATCTTGGCGAACATGAGCGCTGGAGCCTGGCGTTCTACGTGGGACGCTTGGGCGCCACGGCCGCCGCGGTCGATCAAGGTGAACAAGGCTGGCACACGGGCGGGAGGCGATCGGCGCTGGCTGATCTGGAAACCTTGACGACGACCACCCCGGCCGATGCGCGACAGCAGTACGGTAAAAACGCCGCCGCGGTCATGGCACATCTGCGAGCACAACCGGACGACTTGTTCGGGCGCGGCGCCAGCCCACTGACATTCACGCGCCAGCAGCTACGCAGAAGCTTTTCGCTGTATCGTGACGGCGATGTCGGCGCGGCTTATCAGGTCGCGGTCACGGCTTACCTGGAGGGTTTCGAGCTGGTCGAGAGCGGGCTCGATACCGTCGACGGCGGACTGCGGGTCAGCATCGAAGACGCGATTACCCGCTATCGCAATCTGCTGCGCCAGCATGCGCCCGTTGACGTTGTACGCCAGCAAGTCGAAAGCCTGTACAGCCTGCTCGATGATGCGGGCAAGCGGCTGCGGGCGACGACAGTGACGGGCGGAGCAGCATTTGCGGCCGCGGTCATTATCCTGCTGCGGGAAGGTTTGGAGGCCTTACTCATCGTCGCTGCGCTGATGGCGTTTCTAGTCAAGACCGAGCGCCGCGATGGTTTGCCCTATCTGCATGCGGGCTGGGTCGTCGCGTTGGCGCTGGGCGTCGTTACCTGGATGGTTTCGGCGTACCTGATCAATATCAGCGGCGCGGGGCGCGAACTCACCGAAGGCATCGCCGCGCTGCTGGCCGCCTGCGTGCTGTTTTACTTAGGGTTCTGGATGCACGACAAGACGCACGCGCGGCAGTGGCAACAGTTTATCCGTGGCAGCGTGCAGAAGGCGCTGGGCCGGAGCACTCTGTGGGGTCTCGCGGGTCTGTCATTCATTGCCGTATATCGTGAGGTTTTCGAGACCGTATTGTTCTATCAGGCGTTGTGGGCGCAGACCGACGCCACAGGCCATGGTATGGCGCTGGCCGGCATGGGCGCGGCGGGGGTGACCCTGGCCATCGTGGCCTGGCTTATCCTGCATTACAGCGTGCGGCTGCCGCTGCGTCAGTTCTTCGCTGCCACAGGCGTTTTCATGTTTGTCCTGGCGGCAATACTCGCCGGCAACGGCGTGGCCGCTCTGCAGGAAGCAGGCAAGCTGCCCATCAGTGTCGTACCGTTCCCGCTTATCGAGATTCTCGGCATTTATCCCAATCTGCAAAGCCTGCTGGCGCAAGTAGCGCTGGTCGTGCTGGCGCTGCTGCTGATCTGGAACAGTAACTTGCGCCGCGCCGCCAGGGAAACAATCGCATGAGGGGGATTACGATCTTGCCAGTCCGGAGACGGTCGGCCGTGCACGCCATTACGCGGACAATCCAGGCTCAGGCTGTAGTGGGTTGAACTTGGCTGGCGCTGAGGTTTCCAATTATTGGATGTGTGGTGTCTGCCTCTGGTAAGCGCCGCGCAAAGCAATGACGCTAAGAACCCGCACAACAGTTTAAGGGAGCAGGATGGATACAGCAGCATTTTCGATCGGACAGGTCGTGCACCACAAAATGTTCGAGTATCGTGGCGTGATTTATGATGTCGATGCGATGTTCGATGGTACTGAAGAGTGGTATGAGCAGGTCGCGCGTTCGCGGCCGCCCAGAAACAAACCCTGGTATCGCGTACTCGTTGACGGTCAGAACATCCAAACCTATGTGGCCGAGCGTCATCTCGAAGCGGAGCCGGATGCAAACCCCGTCGATCACCCGCTCATCAAGAGGCTGTTCAGTCGGTTCGAAGCCGGTTCTTACGTAATGCCATATAGTTGACCGCGGGTTCGGGCCCTGATTGCGCGTTCATCGAGACAATAAAGTCCTTGCTGCCCATGCTCGATGCGCTGAAAGCGCTACTCAAACCTGGCGACGATGTAAGCGAGCCCTCGCCGCACACCTTGCAGATGGCGGCAGCCGCGCTGCTGCTTTAGGTTGGCCGCGCCGATTTCAGCCTGAGTGATGCGGAGCTGAAGGTAATCGCCGAGGCCATGAAACGGCGTTTTGCCTTTAGTGATGACGAGACCCAGGCGCTGGTCGATGCGGCGCTGGAGCAGGAAAGGGAGGCGGTATCGCTGCATCCGTTCGTCCGCCTGATCATCGAACATTTTTCCGCCGTGCAGAAACGCCGGATTATCGAAGATATGTGGGAGGTTGCGTACGCGGATCGCGAGCTCGACAAATACGAGGAAGCTCAGATTCGGAAAATCGCGGATCTGCTGTACGTGCCCCACAAGGATTTTATCCGCGCCAAGTTGCGGATATTGGAAACGGCCGGCAATAAGTAGGCTATCACCGGCCGCGACGGTGCTGTTGTTGATCCCCCCGATCGACGCAGCGCCTTAACCGCTGCCGTCAGACCATATCTTTCAGGGCTTTGAGCGGCTGAATCTTAACGGCCTTGCGCGCCGGCTTGGCCTTGAATACGGTTTCTTCTCCAGTGAACGGGTTAGTACCCTTGCGCGCCTTGGTGGCGGGTTTCTTGACGACCTTTATCTTCATCAGGCCCGGCAGATTGAAAAGCCCCACGCCGCGCGCTTTCAAACTTCTCCCTATAAGATCCTGTAGCGAATCCAGCACGGCGCCAGCCTGTTTGCGACTAATACCCGTGTCGTCGGCGATGTGATTCAGAATTTCTGATTTGGTTGGCGGTTTTTTTACGGCATTGACGGAACTCGCGGCGTTTTGTTTGGTAGCCATGGATTGCTCCTTAACACTCTAGTTGGACGGGAACGCAACAGGTACAACGCTATTCTTCGATGCCGATTTTTCAGCATCGGTCTTTTTGAGATTGATTTTTTAGCAAGGTGGGTTCAAGTTCCTAATGCAACAGTTCGTTGAAAGTTTCAAAGGGTGTTTTCCAGTTCAGCACTTTTCTGGGACGGCCGTTGAGCAGTTGCTGAACCCGTTTGATTTGATAGTGACTGACCTG
>JACCYU010000126.1 GCA_013696315.1 Gammaproteobacteria bacterium
GCCGGCCGCGCACCATGGGATAAAACTCCGGCAGCATTAAATCGTTCTCGCGAAACAGATTCGCGAGGGCGGCGACTTCCCGCGGCTGAACGTTGATCATGAAATAGTTGGGCGCATCGGTGGGCAAGGTGTCGCGCCAGATGTTCAGCAGGTCCACGCGCGCGATCGCCAGCACCAGCAGCGCCGCAATACCAAGGGCGAAGGCGGCGATCTGCAAGGTATTGCTCGCCGGCCGGCGGCCCAGGCGCGCGAGCCCGTTGCGCCACACCGCGCCCGCGCGGGGCTGTCCTCGTCGCAGACCGAAAATGAGCGCGAACGACGACAGCCACAGCGCGGTTACGGTCAATATCGCGCCCAGCAGCAGCTTGGCCACAAGCCTCGCCTCACCGACCTGCAAGACCAAGAGCACGCACGCCGCGGTCAGCGCGAACGCGCCCGTAACCCAGGCCGCCGGTGCCGGATTGCCGAGTTCGCGCCGCAACACGCGCAGCGGCGGAATCTGTTTCAAGCGCAACAGCGGCGGCAGCGCGAAACCGAACAGCGCGAGCAGACCGGTGGCGATACCGGTTACGACGGGCGTCAAACCCGGCGCCGGGACTTTCTGCGCGAGCCAGCCTTCCAGCAACGTCGCCAGCACGGTCTGCGCGAGATAACCCAGCGCGCAGCCCGCCAAACTGGCGAGCAGCCCCAGCACAGCCAACCGCCAGACATAAATCCGCAGCACCAGACCC
Organism: Gammaproteobacteria bacterium; assembly: GCA_013696315.1. NCBI lineage: Bacteria > Pseudomonadati > Pseudomonadota > Gammaproteobacteria > Gammaproteobacteria bacterium. The sequence continues at coordinate 732 of JACCYU010000126.1, forward strand.
TCGCTCACACCGAGACAACGCATGATCGCGGTGACATCGGCCTGGTTTTGCGCGTAGTGCCGGGCCGCCAGCGCGATCGCCGCGCCCGCTACCAGTACCGCCACGAGCGCCGCCAGACCCAGATACTGCTGCGCGCGATCCGTTGCTGTGCGAATTTCCGGGCGCCCGTCGCGCACGCCTTGTATCTCCTCGCCGGGCCGCGCGCGCGGTTCCAGCCAGGCACGATACGAGCCGATTGCGGCTGGGGTGCCTGCCAGTAACGTGTGGTACGAAACCCGGCTGTTGACCTTGACCAAGGCCGTGGACGCAAGGTCTTCGAGATTGATCATTAAGCGCGGCGACAGACGGAATAGCTCGCCGCCACGATCCGGCTCGTAATCGATAACAGCGGACACTTTGAAGCGACGGTCGCCCAGATTGATACGCCCACCGGCGGTAAGGCCCAGGTTCAGCATCAGCCGCGGATCAGCCCAGGCCTGGCCAGGATTCGGGATGCCGCGGGTGACTGACGCGGGACGCTCGGACGCCGCCGCGATGCGCATCCGCCCGCGCAGCGGATAGGCATCATCCACTGCCTTGACCTGCACCAGCTGCGTGTCGTTGCCGCTCAGCACCACGCTGGGGAACGTCACCGTATTGGCGATGCGCAAACCCCGCGCCCGCGCCTCCTCCAGCAGGCGCACGCGCGGCGGCGAAGCGGTCTCGATTACCAGATCTGCAGCCAGCAGTTCGGAAGCCTGTAACGCCATCGCGCGCTGAATGCGGTCGGTAAAGAACGCCACTGACGTGATCGCGCCGACGGCCACAACCAGCGACAGCGCGAGGATGCGCAACTCGCCCGCGCGCCAGTCGCGCGTGAGCGAGCGCCCCGCCAAGCGTAAAGCGTCAGCCGCCATGATCGGCGGGCCCCAGGCGTCCCTCGGCCAGCCGCTGACGCCGATCACACCACGCGGTGAGGTCGGTGTCGTGGGTCACCATTACCAGCGCGGCGGCATGTTCGTCACGCAGGGAAAACAGCAGCTCGATAACCTTGCGTCCGGTATTTTGATCGAGATTGCCGGTGGGCTCGTCCGCGAACAATACCCGCGGCTGCGGCGCGAACGCGCGGGCAATCGCAACCCGCTGTTGCTCCCCACCGGACAACTGATGTGGATAATGCCGCGCGCGCGCCGTCAGGCCGACTCTCGCCAGACTGTCGCGCGCGGTCGCCTCCGCCCGCCCGCTGGCGCCGTTTAACTCTAGCGGCAGCATGACGTTTTCCAGCGCGGTCAGACCGGGCAACAACTGAAACGACTGGAACACGAATCCGACCCGCCCTGCCCGCAACGCAGCGCGGCCATCCTCGTCGAAAGCACTCAAGTCCCGGCCAAACAGGTTTACGCGGCCGGCGCTAGCCGTATCCAGCCCCGCCAGCAGACCGAGCAATGTGGACTTGCCCGTGCCCGAGGCGCCGACAATCGCCAGCGCCTCGCCTGCGCGCACGGCGAGATCGACCTCGCGCAGAATTACCAGCTCGCCTTCCGGGCCGGCAACCTGCTTGCTTAAATGGTGCGTTTCAATAACAGGCGTTTCGACGGAGGGAATGTTCACAGGCTGTTGATGTCCGAAAATGCTTTAAGAACAACTATCGACCCGCGTCATGAAGAAACATTCGCTGAAGCCTGCGTTGGCCGTACTGTTATATCTGAGTCTGTGGCAGTCCGCGGTCGCCGCGATGCCGCCCACCATCCTGGTGATGGGCGACAGCCTGAGCGCGGCTTACGGTATCGATAGCGGACGCGGCTGGGTGAGTCTTCTGGCGCGGCGGATCGACGAACGCGGCCACGACTTCCGCGTAGTCAACGCCAGTATCTCCGGCGAAACCAGCGAGGGCGGGCTCTCGCGGCTGCCCGACGCGCTGAACCAGTACACGCCAGCGCTGGTTATTATCGAACTGGGCGCCAACGACGGCTTGCGCGGCATTAACCCCACGGTGCTGCGCTCCAATCTCGAGCGCATGATCAAGCTGAGCCAGCGCCATGACGCGAAAGTGCTGCTGACCGGCGTGCAGATCCCCGCCAATTACGGCGAGGCTTTTCGCGAACGCTATTACGCAGTTTACGAGGGCGTCGCGCGCGACACCGGCACACCGCTGGTGCCGTTCCTGCTAGCCGGCGTCGCGCAGGTCCCTGCGTATATGCAACCGGACGGGCTGCATCCCACCGCGAAAGCGCAACCGATGATTCTCGATAACGTATGGCCGAAGCTCAAGCCGCTGATCGAGGGCGTACCTGCCCCGTAGAAATCTTGTTATTCAACCGAGATCAGACCAATAACGATCAAAACTTAGCGCCAGCTTGCCGATCGCTTTGCTTAACCGACCAGCGCGCGAGCACATCGAGCAGGTCATGGAGCGCACCGATCACCGCATCCGGTGGCCGGCCACCGGGCCAGGGCGACATCGTCGGGTTGTACCAGACGGTGCGCATGCCGGCGCGCGCCGCGCCCAGCACGTCGTTGTCGGGATCATCGCCCACGTGTACGGCGACCGCGGGTTCGGCCTGCGCGCGCGCAAGCGCCGCACGAAAAATACGCGCGTCCGGTTTCGCCACGCCGGCGTCCGCCGCGTACACGATAAAATCAAATAAATGATCGGCCCCGATGCGTTCGACCTGCGCGTTGCCGTTGGTGATGGCGCCCACCGTGTAACGTTCTCTCAGCCGCTTGAGCAACGGCCGGGCGGCGTCGAAAAAGGTCACCTGGTTGCGATGGTGGCGGAAATGCGCCACCGCTGGTTCCACCATCTCACGTCCGTAACCGGCCTCGTCCGCCAGTTGCGCGATCCAGTGACGCCGCAGCGCGGTCATGTCGTGCCGCAGGTCCGTGCGCGACTTGAGCAGCGCCGCGCGATGCGCGCGCATGTCTTCGATCGAGCGCGTCTCGCAGATCCGCGGATAGTGTTCGCGCAGCCAGTCGTACAACGCCTGCTCGGCGCGCAGGATCACCGGGCCGCAGGCCCACAAGGTATCGTCTAGATCGAAGGTGATGCAGCGGATCATCGCGACGCGCCGTGCACGGTGATGGTGACCTGGCGGCGATGGCTGCTGGTGCGGTGCTCCCACAGATAAATGCCCTGCCAGGTGCCGAGACTCAGCCGCCCGCCCGCCACGGGCACGTGCAGGCTGCTCTGCGTGAGAATGCTGCGCACGTGCGCGGGCATATCGTCGGGGCCTTCGTCGTCGTGCTCGAACATCGCGTCGCCATCCGGCACGAGACGCGCCATGAATGTTTCGAGGTCTCGTCGCACGGTGGGGTCGGCATTCTCGCACAGAATGAGCGACGCACTGGTGTGATGGCAGAACACGTGACACAGCCCGGTGATAACGCCACTGCGGGCAACGACGCGCGTGATGTCGTCATCGATGCGATGCGTCCCGCGACCGCGGGTGGCGATGGAGATGGTTTCCTGTTCGTACATGTTCAGCATTCGCCGCACGCGGGGCGGCGGTTAATCGTAGATCGGATCATGTGACGTTTGTGCTGCACGCTGGTTAACATCGGCGACTCCGGTAGATAGTGTCTGCCCTATTCTACAACCGGCGCTTCGCGCATAAGAATTCTGAGACTACGGATTCGCGACATCGTGCGACACTGGTGCAAAGCTTGGTAGAATAACGATCCAGATCGAAACTCCGAATGTATTTCCCCCATTTCCCCCGGTTCAAGCCATGTCACAACTCGCGTCAAGCACGCCTCGCCGTCAATCCACCGCCGTACAGGTCGGCGCCATTCCCATCGGCGGCGGCGCGCCCGTGGTCGTCCAGTCGATGACCAACACCGACACCGCGGATGTGGTGCGCACCGCAATACAGGTCGCGGAGCTCGCAAAGGCCGGCTCAGAACTGGTGCGCATCACCGTTAATAACGAAGAAGCAGCGAAATCGGTGCCACATATTCGCGAGAAGCTGGACAGCATGGGCGTGCAGGTGCCGCTGGTCGGCGATTTCCATTTTATCGGCAACCGGCTGCTCACACGCCATCCTGCCTGCGCCGAGGCGCTCGCCAAGTATCGTATCAACCCCGGCAACGTGGGGCGCAAGGCCCTGCACGACCGTAATTTCTCGGAGATGATCGAGATCGCCTGCAAATTCGGCAAGCCGGTGCGCATCGGCGTGAACTGGGGCAGCCTGGATCAGGACCTGCTGACCGCGCTGATGGACGAGAACGCCACGCTCGCCGAACCACGCGAACCGGAACAGGTGATGCACGATGCGCTGATCGCCTCGGCGCTTTCAAGCGCGCGGCGCGCCGAGGAACTGGGCCTTGCGCGCGAGCGGATTGTGCTGTCCTGCAAGATGAGCGGTGTGCAGGATTTGATTTCTGTTTATCGCGACCTCGCCGCGCAATGCGATTACGCGCTGCATCTGGGCCTGACCGAGGCCGGCATGGGCACCAAGGGCATCGTCGCTTCCTCAGCCGCGCTGGCAATACTGCTGCAGCAGGGCATCGGCGACACCATCCGCATTTCCTTAACGCCGGAACCCGGCGGCGATCGTACGCACGAGGTGAGGGTCGCGCAGGAAATTCTGCAGACCATGGGCCTGCGCTCCTTCACGCCCATGGTGGTGTCCTGCCCCGGCTGCGGGCGCACGACCTCGGATTATTTTCAGCGGCTGGCGGGCGATATCCAGGCTTACCTGCGCGAACAGATGCCCGTGTGGCGGACGCAGTATGACGGCGTGGAAGACATGACCGTGGCGGTAATGGGCTGCGTCGTCAACGGCCCCGGCGAGAGCAAGCACGCCAACATCGGCATCAGTCTGCCCGGCACCGGCGAATCTCCGATCGCACCGGTGTACATCGACGGCAAGCGGGCCATGATTCTTAAAGGCGAGCGAATTGCGCAACAGTTCCAGCAACTGGTCGAGGACTACATAGAGCAACATTACGGCGCGAAGGGCGCCATCGCACAGGGCGGTTAGCGTTACGCAGATCGTCAGTGATACATGTCCTCTTCACTGACCTTGCCGCGAAACACGTAATACGCGTGTGCGGTGTAGATCAGAATTACCGGCACGATGATCGCTGTACCCACCAGGATGAACAACTGCGACTCCGGCGGCGCGGCGACTTCCCAGATCGTCAACGTGCGCGGCACGATGTAAGGCCACAGGCTGACGGCGAGGCCAAAGAGCGTTAGCACGTAAAGACCCACGCACAGCAGGAACGGCCGCCATTCGTGATCCTGCCTGAGCGCGCCGTAAAGAGCGAACGCCGCGATTCCCGTGAGTACGGGCACTGGCGACAGCCACAGCAGATTCGGCCAGCTGAACCAGCGCGCCGCGATCTCCGGTTCCGCAAGTGGCGTCCAGATGCTGATCAGGACGATGAAACCCAGCATCACGAACAGAAGCCTGCTTGCTACGCCCCGCGCATGTTTTTGCAGCGCGCCTTCGGTCTTGACCAGCAGCCAGCAGGAACCGAGTAGTGAGTAACCGCACACGACGGCGATCCCGGTGACGAGGCTGAACGGCGATAGCCAGGCGATGCCGCCGCCCACGTACTCGCGCCCCTCGATGTCGAAGCCCAGCACGTAGGCGCCCAGCACAATGCCCTGGCAGAACGCAGCGGTGATGGAGCCCGCGATGAATGACCAGTCCCAGATTTTGCGCCATTTGTCGCCACGCTCCGCCTTGAAGCGGAATTCGAATGCGACGCCGCGGAACACCAGCGCGATCAGCATGACAATCAGCGGCAGGTAGAGGACCGGCAACAGCAGCGCGAACGCCGTGGGAAAAGCCGCGAACAGCGCCGTGCCGCCGAGCACCAGCCACGTCTGATTGCCGTCCCACACCGGCGAGACGCTGCCCATCATCAGGTCGCGCTCCGCATCGTCCCTGACGAAGGGAAACAGAATGCCGATCCCGAGCGAGAAGCCGTCCAGCAGCACGTACATCGTGATGCCGAAGGCGATGATGCCGGCCCAGATTAGCGGCAAGTCCATCAGCCGTAGAACGCCGGCGCAGTGGTGGCGGCGCGCGCGCTACCCGCATCCGGCATCGTGCCCTTGGGCCCGCGACGAATCATGAACAGCAAAAACCATAGAAAAGCACCGAACAGCGCCGTGTATACGCCGATGAACACCATCAACGAGAACGCGACCTCGCCGCCGGTGATGTTGTTCGACACCGCATCGCTGGTGCGCAACAGGCCCTGTACGGTCCAGGGCTGGCGGCCCGTTTCTGTCGTAAGCCAGCCCGCGAGCACGGCGATAAACCCGATCGGACTAGCCCACATCATCATCCGCAGATACGCGCGGCTGAACTCGCCGCGCCGCCGCAGAACTCGATACGCGCCGTACCAGGAGAGCGCCAGCATCAGCCCGCCTAAGGCCAGCATCAGGCGGAAAGAAAAAAACACCAGCGGCACGTACGGCCGATCCTCTGGCGGCACTTCTTTGAGGCCGGGAACTTCGCCATCCAGCGAATGCGTGAGAATCAGACTGCCCGCGTACGGAATCGGCAGTTCGAAGTAATTGTCGGCGACTTTCTGATCGGGCCACGCGAACACTAAGAATGGCGCGCTTCTGTGCGTTTCCCAGTGCCCTTCCATGGCGGCGATTTTCATCGGCTGATGTTCGAAGGTGTTGAGTCCGTGCAGATCGCCGATAAGTACCTGCACGGGTGCCAGTAGTGCCGCGGTCAGCACTGCCGCCTTGAAGGTGCGGGTGGCGAACTCGTGGTCGCGGTTGCCGAGCTGATACCAGGCGGCGATACCGGCTACCACAAACGTGGTCGTGAGATACGAGGCGTTCAACATGTGCGCCCAGCGATAGGGGAATGACGGATTAAACACCGCATCCCACCAGGACGTCACGAAGAACTGGCCGTCCTCGAAACGAAATCCGTCAGGCGTGTGCATCCAGGAATTCGCCGACAAAATCCAGAACGCGGACAGGAACGTGCCCAGCCCCACCATCACGGTCGCAAAATAATGAAACTTGGGCCCGACCCGATTCCAGCCGAAGAGCATAATCCCCAAAAAGCCCGCTTCGAGGAAAAACGCGGTGAGCACCTCGTAGCTCATGATGGGCCCGAGCACGTTGCCGGTGATGCGTGAGAACTCGCCCCAGTTCAGACCGATCTCGTACGACAGCACGACGCCTGAGACCACGCCCGTGCCGAAGCTGAGTGCGAAGATTTTCGACCAGAACTTGGCGCTGTCCATAAAGAACCCATCGCGCGTGCGCAGCCACTGGCCTTCCAGATACACCAGGAACAGCGCCAGCCCCATGGTGAAAGTGGGGAACAGAATGTGGAAGGCGATGGTGAAGGCGAACTGCGCGCGCGACAGGAGGAGCGGATCGAATTCCATCGTAAATACCCGAACTAGCGTAAATGTGCGTAGGAACGCTACTTGTACTGCATCAGCACTATGCCAATCACCATTAGCACCGCGCCGGCAACGCGCCACGGGTGCAAGGGGATCTGGGGCACGCCCAGCAGTCCGAAGGTATCCAGCAGCAGCGCGCCGACCAGTTGCCCGATGATCACGGCCGCGAACGCAATTGCGGTGCCGATTTTCGGCAATGCCACCACGGCGGCCGTCACCCACGTCGCGCCAAGAATGCCGCCGGTCCATGCCCACCAAGGCGCGGTCCCGATAGTGGACAAGTTTCCACGTCCGAAAATCCCCGACATCGCCAGCGCCGCCAGGATCACGCCGCCCACCACGAAGTTGATCAGCGCGCTCAACACCGGTGACTGTACGGTCTCGCTCATGCGGGCGTTCGTCGCGGCCTGCACCGCAAGCCCGATGCCTGATGCGCCGATCAATGCAATGACCAGGTATTGCACGACTAAAGTCCTTAAAAATTACGCTTGCGTGAGCCAGTACAGAACGCAGTAAATTGAAGGGATAATGCCACAGAGTGATTTCCGGCGCTGGACAAATACCGTTGATCCGTTAATAGTAAGTGGCGTGTGTGTCATGTCCGCGGGGCCGCATGCCAACAGCCAGAGATCCGGAACGAGCTTCCCACCCGATTCAAGTGGTGGCACGCCGCACCGGTCTGAGTACTTATGTATTGCGCGCATGGGAGCACCGTTATAATGCGGTCGCGCCCGCGCGCTCGGCGTCCGGCCGGCGACTGTATTCGGACGCCGACGTCGAACGCCTGACCTTGCTGCAATCCGCGACGCGTGCTGGACGCCGCATCGGCGAGGTTGCCAGCCTCGCGCGCGAGGACTTAGTCGAGATGTGTCTCGCCGACAGTTTCTTCAGGGCCTCGGCGCCCGCCATACCGATCGTGGATTCCGCCCCCCCAGAGGTCGATCAGCACCTGCGAACCTGCCTGGAGGCAATCCGCCAGATGAACCCGTTCGCGCTGGAAGCCGCGCTATACAACGCGTCGGTGGCGGTCAGTGTGCAGGCTCTGCTGGAAAACGTCATGTGTCCGCTGCTGCACGCCATCGGTCACGAGTGCCGTCACGGTGATATGCGGATTAGCGAAGAACACATGGCCAGCGCCATTATAAGATCGTTCTTAGGGACGCTGAAGCTCAACGGGCGCGTGCCGCGTCACTCCGAGCTGACTGTAGTGGTGACCACACCCGCCGGACAGCGCCACGAACTGGGCGCCCTCATGGCTGCGGTCACCGCGGCCAACGAAGGCTGGAATGCGATCTATCTGGGCGCGGACCTGCCGGCCGACGAAATCGCCGCGGCGGCCTTTCGCACCGGCGCACGAGCAGTCGCCGTCAGCATCACTTATCCGGATAGTGACCCGCAGCTGGTGTCAGAATTGCGGCGCCTGCGCCGGCAGATTGGTTTCGCGGTGGTGCTACTGGTGGGCGGCGGCGGCGCAAGTACTTACCGGAGGCTGTTCGAGGAGATAGGCGCGTTGCGGCTGGAAAACCTGATCGCACTGCGAGACGCGCTCGGCAAGCTGAGCGCATCAACCTGAATTAAGCCGTGTCACGTCCGTGTTCAAGCGCACTCGAAGTGCTGGCGTCGCGCTTGCCAAACCATGACCCTTGCACCACACTTGGGTTGGCAATTCGTCCCATCGCGGCCGCAACCGTAAGTTGTTGACCCGCCGATAATCAGCGGCTCGCCCAGGCCTTATCCGACTGTGTGCCGGACGACGCATCACCCCCGCAAGTATTGCCGAAACTTCCCGCGACCTTTGTAAATTCGATGTTACCGACCGATTTTTCAACGTTTCCACCGGTGGTTAAGTTTCTGTTGATCGCCAATGGCGTCGTGTTTCTGGCCCAGCAGTTCATGTTTAACGATCTGGTGACCTGGTTCGCGCTTTGGCCGATGGGTACGCCGGACTTCACCTTTACGCCGGATGGCTTCGCACAGATTCCGGGCTTCCTGCCCTGGCAGCTGATCACCTACGGATTTCTTCATGGCGGCGTGGTGCATCTGATTTTCAATATGTTCGCGTTATGGATGTTTGGCATGCAGGTGGAGAACGCCTGGGGATCGCGCACGTTCGCGGTTTATTATCTGGTCTGCGTGATCGGCGCTGCAACGATCCAGCTCATTGTCGCCTCCAGCGCGGCCAGCGCCGGCGAGATTTATCCCACCCTGGGCGCGTCCGGCGGCGTCTTCGGCATTCTGCTGGCCTTCGGCATGATGTTTCCCGAACAGCGGCTGATCCTGCTGTTCCCCCCTATTCCGATCAAGGCGAAGTGGCTGGTCGTCGGCTACGGCGCAATAGAACTCTGGGCCGGTGTGACCGGCACCACCGCCGGCGTGGCGCACTTTGCGCACCTGGGCGGCATGCTATTCGGATTTGTGCTCATTCAGTACTGGCGCGGCAAACTGCCGCTACAGCCAAGGCATCAGATGCGATGGTAAGGCGTACACCCGATGAGAGCGGACGCGGAATTGACCTTGGCAACGCGGCCGGCCTAAAATCGCGCCTTTAATGCGGACGGGCGATTAGCTCAGCGGGAGAGCACTGCCTTCACACGGCAGGGGTCGCTGGTTCGATCCCAGCATTGCCCACCACCAAATCAGTATGTTAGCTATCAATCCAGTGTGGTAAATTCTAGCGGGGTTCCGCGGGGGTTCCTTCACGAAGGTCTACTCTAGTCTTCACGATTGCTTAAAGGGAGCCCGAAGAAAAAGCTAAGGTTGCTATTAAGTCCGGGTGCCGCGAGCTTACGATCGGTCAGAGCCGAGCAAAAACACGATTTCTCCCGGCCGTGATCTGCGCTGTATTTGAAGTGGCCCCCTATATTTGGACAGCCTGAGGGGTTTGATAAGCTCTGACGGTTGATCGTCATGCAGGCTCAGGCGGCCTGCCTCCAATGGGGCGATCCCCGGTAGACCTCGTCTGGTGTCTGGTAATCCAGACCCTGGTGGGGTCGTTCATCATTGTACCAGTCGAAGTATTGTTTGAGTCCCTGCCGCAACGCACGGCCATCCGCGAACGCCTGGATGTACAGGCATTCGCATTTGACGCTGCGCCACAGCCGCTCGACAAAGATATTGTCCCGGTAGCAGCCGTTGCCATCCATGCTGATCTGAATGCCGTGTTGTTGGAGACTGCCGGTAAAAGCCTCGCTGGTGAACTGAACACCTTGATCCGTATTAAAGATGTCTGGCACACCGTAGCGGTCGATGGCCTGCGCCAGCGCCTCGACACAGGCATGCCTATTCCAGATTGTTAGATACTCGCCAGGCCAGCACGCGGCGACTGTACCAGTCGATAATGGCCACCAGATACATAACCCCGCGCCATCGGCACATAGGTCAGAGCGGCGGCCCAGACTTGCTTGGGCCGCGTGATATCGACCTTCCGCAATAGATAGGGATAGACCTTGTGCGCCGGCTGCGGCGGGCTGGTATGGGGTGTTGGCGCAATCGAGCGCAGTCCCATCACACGCATCAGTCGCCGCACCCGTTTGCGGTTGAGGGTAAAGGCCCAGCCGCCGCAGATAAGTGGTCATGCTGCGGCTGCCGTAGAACGGGGTGCGCAGGTATTGCGCGTCCATAAGGCGCATCAGCTGCAGGTCGTCATGGGGGCACGGTCGGGCTCGGTAATAGACCGACGAACGGCTGACCGCCACCAGTTCGCACTGGCGAACCACGCTCAATCGCGGATCGGGCTCAATCATGTCGCGGCGTTCCTGGCCGCTCAGTGAGCGAGCTTGCTGGATAAAAAATCGCGTTCCACCGTGAGCTGACCAAGCACCCGGTGCAGTTCGTCAACGGTCTGCGTTGACTCACCTTTGGCGCCGCCGCCGCGCTCGAATATCGTGTCCATGTTGTCCAGCGCGTGGCGCTTCCAGTAATTGATCTGGGTCGGGTGCAGACCATAGCGCGCCGCCAACTCGGCCGTCGTCGCGCTCTCTCGCAACGCCGCCAACGCTACCTTGGCCTTAAAAGCCGGCACTGTATTGCTTGCGCTTCTGACTCATCTCGCTGCCTCTCAATAGCATGCAAGTCAGAGCTTATACCCCTGTCCAGTTTTTGGGGTCCACTTCAGACTGCCGGCGTTGCGCGAGTTGGGTTTCGATATTCCGGTCAAACCTCAAGGCGCGTTTTATATCTACGCCAACAGCGCAGGCTTCGCCAACGACAGCTTCGCCTTCGCCGCGCGCCACTTAAACGATCATGGCGTCGCCATCACCCCCGGCATCGATTTCGGCAATCACAAGGCCGCAGAGCACGTGCGCTTCGCCTACACGACATCGATGGAGAATCTGCAACAAGGCGTCGCGCGTCTGGCGAAAGCGCTTTCTTAGCTCTCGTCGTAATAAAATTACTCGTTTCGCGGTGAAGTCTAAAACTTCACCGCGCGCAGAAGGACCCAGCGCTGGTGTGGAGTCTGCTTGGATTCGTAAGGACAACGGATTAGCGCGGGGTTACGAGGCTCTCAACGACCATCAACACCTGCGCCGCGCTGTGGCGCTGCGGACCGCGGTCGAGCGCGACGCGCTACACCGCGCCAGCAGCGCGACCTTATGTTGCTTAGCGCAGCGGGCAGATCGAGCGACCGCCTTAAGCATCTACGCCGTACTGGTCAATCAGTTTATTAGCGCGTTCAAGCGTTATTAGCGCGTTCAAGCGGCCACCCAAAAAGCTTAGTTAGACTTCGATACCCCCGACGATGGCTGGCATGGCAACCAGGCGGGGCGGTACTTCCACGGCTATTATGATCACTCCTGTTGTCTGCCCTTGTCTGTCTTCTGTCGAAACCAGTTGTTGGTAGTTACCTGCGTCCCGCAAGATCGATGCGGCGAAACAGGCCGGGGCGTTCCTCGCCCAGCGGGTACTGGCTGATGCTAACGCGTGCGTTGCCGCGGTAGGCGGCAAACTCCGCTGGTTCACCGCGTTCTATTATGCCGCCCGCAGTTGGACTCATCCGCAGCGCCTCATCGCCAAGCTCAAGTACACCGGCCGCGGCAGCAATCCCTGCTATGCGGTGACGAATCTTCGGCGAACCCAAGTGACTTTATGCTCGGGTCTATTGCGCGCGTGGCGAGATGGACAACCGGATCAAAGCGCCACAGCTCGAGCTGTTCGCCGACCGCACCAGTTGCCACCGCTGGTGGCCTAACCAGTTTGACGTTCCCCTGATTCGACGGACACCTTTCTAGCATAATAGCGATAGAGAGGTGAGAGATGAAAAGTAGCCGCAGGAAGTTCAGTCTGGAGTTCAAGCAGGAGGCAGTTGATTTGGTGCAACGCAGTGGTAAGAGTTCCAATCAGATAGCCAGGGAACTGGTGGTTAACCAGACATCCTTGAGTCGCTGGATGCGTGAGGCTGAATCGCGTCCGGGGAATGAGAACGTTTTTGTCACGCAGGAAGAGGTGCGGCGTTTACGCAAGGAAGTGGAACGGCTGAAGA
>JACCYU010000127.1 GCA_013696315.1 Gammaproteobacteria bacterium
CCGCGGGCCTGCCGACCGACCGCTTCGTGTTCGAGGGTTTCCTGCCGGCGAAGGCGGGCGCGCGGCGGCGACGCCTGGAGGAACTAACGGCCGAGCCCCGCACGCTCGTGATTTACGAGTCAAGCCACCGCATCGAGGCGAGCATCGGGGACATGCGCGACGCTTTCGGGCCCGAGCGCCGCGCGGTGATCGCGCGCGAGCTGACCAAGACCTTCGAGACGCTGCACCACGATGACTTGGCAGCGCTGTGTCAATGGCTCGCAGACGACGCGAACCAACGCCGCGGCGAATTCGTGGTCATCGTCGCCGGCGCGCCGGAACTCGAAGAAAGTAACACGGCTGATGTCCGCCGCGTGCTGAGCCTGCTGATGCCGGAACTGCCGCTCAAAACCGCCGCGCGAATCGCCGCGCAACTCACCGGCGAGACCAGAAACCGGGTTTACGAAATGGCGCTCGAACTTAGCCGCAACGATAATTGAGCCGCAGGAAGAAGTAACTGATGCTCACGTCTTCGGCAGGGTGACACCGCGCTGGCCCTGATATTTGCCGCCGCGGTCCTTGTACGAAGTCTCACACTCCTCATCCGCTTCTAAAAACACCACCTGCGCCACGCCCTCGTTGGCGTATACCTTGGCCGGCAAAGGCGAGGTGTTGGAGAACTCCAAAGTGACGTGGCCTTCCCACTCCGGCTCCAGCGGCGTGACGTTGACTATGATGCCGCAGCGCGCGTAAGTACTCTTGCCCAGACAGATCGTCAGCACGTTGCGCGGGATGCGGAAGTATTCCACGGTACGCGCGAGTGCGAAGGAGTTGGGCGGGATAATGCACACGTGGGCCTTGAGGTCCACGAAGCTCTTGTCGTCGAAGCCCTTGGGATCGACCACGGCCGAGTTGATGTTGGTAAAGATCTTGAATTCGTCCGAACAGCGCACGTCGTAGCCGTAGCTGGACACGCCATACGACACGATGCGTCCCTCCCCGTTGGTCCGCACCTGTTCGGCCTCGAACGGCTCGATCATGCGATGCTCGGCGACCATGCGCCGTATCCATTTGTCGGATTTAATGCTCACGCGCGTTCCCCGGTAAGTTTCCAGTCGATCCGATCGCGTACCGCACGGGTGGTAACATCAGATGCGCGCGGCGCAGGCAGCGATGTAGCGGATAGGTGTTCCCGCGTAATATCCCGCACACCCTGGGGCTACCACCCTGCTTGCCGCGACGTCCGGTCCTTCATGGCCGGGAACCCGATTCGACTTGTACACCTTGCCCGATCAGCGCCTTAGTAATAGCCGTCAGCGATGCCTTTAATCCCTCGCGATCGGCCTGACTGCGCAGGCGCTGAAGCTCTGGAAATGTCCCGTCACCGCGATCCACTCGCCCGTATGCGGCAAGCGCACGCCCACGGGCAATCAGGAAATCGCTCCAGGGCAACGGCTCTGCGCGCGTGTAGTCCTCTAAAGCGTGCGCGTAGCGCTCGACCTCTCCCCATTGTTCGTCTTGCAGACCCACCTCCATCGCATCTCTGAAAAAATAAAAATGGTTGTGGCTAACGCATCCAACGCCCAAGAGCTTCTCGCCCTCGCTCAATGCCCAGCGCCGTGTCTCGGCGTCTGTGGCGGCTAGCGCCAGCGCACCCAGCATCCACGGCCCCGCGAACGCAAGCCCGGATTCCCGGCTGATTGCATACGCCTCTCGCAGCAACTGCTCGCCCTTCGCGCGATCACCCAGCGCGGCCGTAGCAACGCCGACATTGCCAATGGCCGAAGCCTCGAAGCAGCGTGTACCCAGCCGGCGCGCCAGCGCAAGACCTTGTTCTCCATGCTCTTTCACTGCGGGCCAATCGGCCATCTCCAGCAGGCTGTGGGCCGCGTTGTCTCGCGCGAGTATCTCGGCCCGCAGATCGCCGACCCTGATCGCCATCTCGACAGCCGCGAGGCTATCCTCCAACGCGGTGTGGAAGTCGTTCTGGTACGAGTGCGTAAGTCCCCGCATCGACAGGTTGGCCACCTCGATGTGCCCGAATCCGTGGCGGCGGCTAAGCTCTATACACCGGTCGAAGTGTTCGTATGCGGTGCGCATGCGACCGCGCAGGTAATAGGCGTCGGCCAGACCGCTCAAGGCTTGCGCCTCGCACCTGGCCGAGCCGGCCTCTTGTGCGGAGACCAACGCCTGTTCGTGTTGCTTGAGGCAACCTTCAATATCGCCCAGGGTAAAGTAAGTATTGCCGCGCAGATAATAAATCCGCGCGCGGGACTCGGAGTGATCCTGCCCCGCCATTGCGCCTTCGGCGTGTCTCAGCGCCTCCAGCGCCTCATAGTGCCGGTCCGCTATCTGCTGGCTGGCGGCGACGCCGAGCCAGGCGCGCGTCTTGTCCGCCGCGTGAACGGCAAGCTCAAGCGCCGCCTTGAAGGCGGCGACGGACTCGCGGGTCAAACCCAGATCGCGCAGGCACTCGCCCTTGAGGTTTATGAGTTCGTAGCGCTGGGAGTCGTCGCTGGGAAGTGTGAGTGCGCGCGCGAGGTAATCCATGGCCTCGCGATAGGCATAACTAGCCATCGCGCTCGCGGCCGCCTGGCGCAGGTAAGTCACGGCCTTTGCGTAGGCCCTGGCCTGCTGGAAATGCAGTGCCAGCTCGGCGGCTATCTCCGTGACTCTAGCCCCGTACGCACGCTCCAGACACGCGGCAATAAGCCGGTGGGACTGCATGCGTCTAGCGCTGGATTGCCGCTCATACAGGACATTCTCGTAGAGCGCATGCGCGAATGCGTAACTTGTCGAGACCGTGTTGTCCGGCCATTCTTTCACACCCCGGTCCCGCACCAACTGCCCGCGTCTCGCCAGTTGCGTCAGGGTGTTTTCGATACCCCACGCATCCGTGTCCAGGGCGGAGGCCACGGTAATCGCGGTGAATACCGTGCCCGCGACACTGGCCGCCTCCAGGATATGTTGCTCCTCGGCGCTATGCCGTTCGATTTGTCGCTCGATCATCTCGCGCAGGCTCTCGGGCACGCCGGTGTGCAGCGCCTCGATTGCCGAGGGCAGCACCCAGTGGCCCTGATCCACGGCAATTGAGCCCCGCGCCAACAAATAATCGACCACGTTGAGCATAAACAGCGGATTGCCTTCGGTGCGCCGGTGGATGAATGCGGCCAGCGCCTTCGGGAACGCATTGTCCGGGAAACGTTGTTCCAGATAGATGCCAACATCCCGCGCGCTCAGGTAATCCAGCGGCAGATCCTCGCAATAGCCGCGTATCCGCAAGTCCTGCTTGACCCCCTTCAATGGATGGTCGCCCAGATTCACTTCGACAGGCCGATACGTGATCAGGAGCAGCAGACGCGCGACACCCCGCCGCCGCGCCAGCATGGAGACCAGATCCAGAGTGGAATAATCGCTCCAGTGCAGGTCTTCCAGCACCAGCAGCACGGGCGTCCTGGCGGTCAGCACTTCCAGTAGTTCGGCCATCTCGCGCAGCATGCGCTCGCGAGTGAACGCCAGCGCATCAGGCTGCGGCGTCTCTTCGCCCGCGACATCGTGCAGCCACGGAATATGCGCAAGCCAAGAAGGCGCGAAGCGTCTGAGCAGCGTGATGATCTCTTCGTCAGGGGCCTGGCGGCATAGTTCGCTAACCGCCTCCAGCATGGGGAGGTAAGCCTCACCCTCACTGTGATGCTCAATACATTGTCCGCGCCCTACCAGCAGCGCGCGATTCGCCGTTTGCTCGACGAAGGCATCCACCACCGCGGTCTTGCCGATGCCGGCCTCGCCGCTCACGAACACGACCTGGCGCTGGCCGCGCGAGGCCAGGGCTAACCAGCCGCTCAAATTCGCGAGCACACCGTCGCGGCCGATAGGGGAAACTGAAGGCGTAGCGGTCGCGATGCTCGGCGGCGCCTCACTGCATAACTCTGCGATCAGCCGATAGCCGCGCCGGTGCAGAGTCTCGATAAATCGCGGCGCCTTGCAGGGATCGCCCAGGGCGCCGCGGATCTCGCGGATGCAGACCTTGAGCACGCCATCGGTGACAAACCCGCGTGGCCATACCGTTTCCAGCAAATCCTGCTTCGTGACGAGTTGCCCGGCACGTTCCGCCAGACAGACGAGTACCGAAAATGCCTTGGGAGAAAGTGAGATCGGCTCGTCGCCGCGCCACACGCAGGCGTTGGCGGCATCTACTCTCAAGGTTTCGCGGGTTGTAAGAACCTGGCTCACATCAACTCCCGGGCTAAGCATTCCGGTGTTTGCTTACCGTCTATTGCCGCAATGGGCGTTTCGGCGGCGCACCGGCCTAACCAAGCCTACCCAATCTTAACTGAAATCTAACCGCAGCTTTATGACTGGCGGCTCCTGCAAGGCTTAAAAAGGCGGCGCAGGAGCCATAAACCTTTGGTGATGGATGCTGAACCACACCGCTCAACTTTGGAAGGATTAAGGTCATGAACCAGAAAATCTCTTTGCGCTCACTACTCTTCGTCGCGACCGCGATCGTCGCCGTAACCACCGGCCAAGTTTCGGCCGAAACAAAGATCATCCGCTTCGACGTCGCCGAGGACACGACCCGGTTCGCCTTCGACAAGGAGCAATTCGTCTTCGAGGAGGGGCCCGGAAAAGCGGACAACCTCCCGGCCTATGGCAACCAGTTCGTCACCCAGGGCTACATCTATCCGCCCGGCACCATCACCGCGAGCACCGGCGTATTCGAGAACGGCGAGCCCGAGTTTCCCGATCTGGTCATCGGCGAGTGGACCTGCCGTGGTGTGTTCATCGGCGATGGCGCGAAGACCGTGAGTGGGCCTATTGTTTTTACCACGGTGGGTTCAAGTTCCTAATGCAACAGTTCGTTGAAAGTTTCAAAGGGTGTTTTCCAGTTCAGCACTTTTCTGGGACGGCCGTTGAGCAGTTGCTGAACCCGTTTGATTTGATAGTGACTGACCTG